>NZ_JBEPFC010000040.1:0-48051 GCF_040301705.1 Streptomyces sp. NPDC000151
GCCGCGCTGTCCCGCGCGCTCGGCACGGACCGGCTGGCCCTCACGGCCGACGCGGTCACCGCGTACGCGGGGGCGCTCGGCCAGCGCCCCGGGGCCGTGGTCGCGGCCGGCACGGGCATGATCGCGATGGGCACGGACCTCAGCCCGGCGACCGGCTGGCGCCGCGCCGACGGCTGGGGCCACCTCCTGGGCGACTGCGGCAGCGGCGCCTGGATCGGCCGGGCTGGGCTGGAGGCGGCGCTGCGCGCGCACGACGGCAGGCCCGGCGGTTCGGCGGCGCTGCTGGCCCGCGCGGAAGCGGTGTTCGGGCCGGTCACGGACCTGCCCGGCAAGCTGTACCCGCGTACGGACCGGCCCGCCGTACTGGCCTCCTTCGCGCCCGAGGTCGCGCGCTGCGCCGCCGAGGACAAGTTCGCCGCGGCCATACTCGACGAGGCCGCCCACCACATCGCCGACTCGGCGGCCGCGGTCTGCCCGCGGGAAGTCGCGCCCACCGGCCGGGAGGTCGCGTACACCGGCGGCCTCTTCAAGATCGGCGAACCGCTGCTGGAGCCGTTGCGGGCGGCGCTCGCGGTACGGCTGCCCGGCGTACGCCTCCGCGCGGCGGACGGCGATCCGCTGGACGGCGCGCTGCTGATCGCGTCGGCGGTGGCGCGGGACGCGCTGCGGCTGCCCACCGATGAGCGGCTGCTGCGCGTAGGCGGATGAGTACGCCGGGGAGCCCGCCAACGACGACGCGCTCGCACTATTCGCAGTCGCACACGCGTCGACCGCCCTCATCGCGCCCCACCCCTCCCTTCGCCCCGCCGTCCAGCAGCCGCTCCGCCCCCGTCACCGACGCCCACGCCATCGACGCCCCCGTCACCAACGCCCCCATCGACCCATAACCGGAATCCCCCCATCAGCACCCCTTTCGATCGCCCGCCGCACAAGTCAGCGCAGATCACACGGCGTGTCGTGGGATGTTCACACGAAGACGCGCGGGACGAATCGGTACACAAGACACCCGACTGTGCCCTCCCTCGGCACGGGGTGCCGAAGAGGCGTTAGCATGCGGCGCCATGAGTTCCCCCACTGGGCCCGCACCCGGCCTGCCTGTACGAATGCCGCGTCCGCGCCAGTCCGGACGCCACCGCCGACCCGAGCCGGTCGCCGCGCCCGAGGGCGCGCCCGCGCTCGTTCTGGCCGTTCCCGGCGCCCCCACCGCCGCGTCGCGCGGCCTGGCGGAGGAGGTGTCCAGCATCGCCCGCTCCGAGCTGCCCGGCCTCGACGCGCGGATCGGGTACGTCGACGGCGGTGACGGCGAGTTCCCGTCGCTGGAGGCGGTGCTCGCGCACGCCGCCGCCGAGCGCAGGGCCCGCATCGAGAACGGTGCGCAGGACCTGAAGGACAGCCCGGCAGCCGTCGTCGTGCCGCTGCTCGCGGGCCCCGACAACGCCCTGCTCCGCCGCATACGCCAGGCGATCATGAACAGCGGCTCCGCCGCCGAGCTCACCGACGTGCTCGGGCCGCACCCGCTGCTCGCCGAGGGCCTGCACGTACGGCTGTCCGAGGCCGGCCTGGCGCGCGCCGACCGCGCCCGGCTGTT
Organism: Streptomyces sp. NPDC000151; assembly: GCF_040301705.1. Taxonomy (NCBI): domain Bacteria; kingdom Bacillati; phylum Actinomycetota; class Actinomycetes; order Kitasatosporales; family Streptomycetaceae; genus Streptomyces; species Streptomyces sp. NPDC000151. The sequence continues at coordinate 1,589 of NZ_JBEPFC010000040.1, forward strand.
CACGGTCGCAACGGCCGCTGACGGCATCATCCTCGCCACCGTCGGCGGCGAGGAGGCCGTGCAGGCCGCCGGCATCACCGGCATGCTGCTCTCCGCGCGCCTCGCGGTGCCGGTGCTGGCCGCCGCGCTGGACGAGGACGGCGCGATCTCGCGTACGGCCGAGCAGCTGCGGGCCTCGGGGTCGCAGCAGCTGGCGCTGGCCCCGTACCTGATCGGCCCGGAGATCGCCGACGGGCTGCTGGGGGCGGCCGCGGCCGAGGCGGGCTGCGCCTCCGCGGAGGCGCTGGGTGCGTACATGGCGGTGGGCCGCCTGGTCCTGTCCAACTACGCGGCGTCGCTCGGCATCACGCTGCAGTCGGCACAGGGCGCAGCGACCCACTGAACCGCCGCCGGCCGCCACGGGTGGCCGACGACACGGCCTGGTGGACGAACCAGTAACAGCCTGGTGGAAGAACCAGTAGACGAAGCTCGGATATAGCCGAACGAAGCACCGATGGGCCGCCTCGCACCACGCGGGGCGGCCCATCGCCGTATCCGGGGCAGCCCATCGTCCCTCACCCGCTCGTCCGCCCCACCAGCACCCGTACCCGTACCTCTTCCGCGTACGGGCCCTCCGGGAGTGCGGCCCGCAGGCCGGCGGTGAAGTGCGGGCGGTCGGCGGGGGGCGGCAGCCGGTCGGCCGGTACGGCGGAGCAGACGCCGCCGACCAGCTCCTCGAACGTCAGCTCCACGCCGTAGCGGTGGTCGATCTCGCGCACCCCGTCGTAGCCCGCCGCGCGCAGCGCCCGGGCGTAGCAGGCCTGATCGTCGTCGCCCGTGCCGCAGGTGGCCTCCAGGACCGTGCCGAAGTACCGCTCCAGGTAGCCGCGTAGCGCGTCCGACCAGTAGCTCTCCTGCTGCCAGAGCGGTACGCCGTTCGCGATCACGGCGATGCCGCCGCCGGGCCGGAGCAGCGGGCGCAGCTCGCGGAAGAGCTGCTCGTGGTCCATCCAGTGCAGCGCCTGGCCGATGGCGGTCATGGCCAGCGCGCCGCGGCCGAGCAGCGTACCGAGCGCCGGGACGTCGGTGTCCGCGCCGAGCACCCAGGTGGCGTTGCCTACGCCTGCCTCGTCGGCGGCCCGGCGGGCCAGCCGCAGCATGTCCGGTTCGGGGTCCATGCCGAGGACGGCGCCGACCCGCGCGGCGAGCGGCACGGCCAGCTGTCCCGTGCCGCAGCCGAGGTCGAGCGCGGTGTCGCCGGCGGTCAGGCCGAACGCTTCCTGCAGTGCGTCCAAAAGCTCCGGGCGGTAGCCACGCCGGAAGCGGGCGTAGTACTCGGCGACTTCACCACTGAATCCGACGGTCATGCCGTCAGACTGCCCGTTTCCCGGCCGCCGCGCCCGGCATTCGGACGATCTCACCGCCAAGCGTCCGCTATCGGCTGAACATACTCATCGGCCGGAAATCAAGAGGGTCCGGCCCACCGGACGCAGGCTCTCAGCCTCCGAAGACCACGCAGGAAGCCGACGGTACCGGGAGCGAACCGCCGCGCTCCGGGACTCCCGTTTCCGGGTCGACCGTGAACCACGTGACGTCCCCGGAGCGTTCGTTGGCCGCGTACAGGAAGCGTCCTGCTGGGTGCAGCGCCAGGTCGCGGGGCCAAGTGCCGCCGCACGGGACGGTTGTTACGAGGCGGGGGGCGAGGCCTTCCTGATGCAGCGTCAGTACGGCGATGCTGTCGTCGCCGCGGTTGGCGGACCAGGCGAAGCGGCCGTCGGCGGAGACCACGAATTCGGAGGGCAGCGTCGGCGTCACACCGCCCTCGGGCAGTACGGACGTCTCCCCCACCGGCGTCAGCACCCCCTGTACGGCGTCCCAGCGGCAGGTGGTCACCGTCGGGTCCAGCTCGTTGATGACGTAGGCGAGCCGGCCACCCGGGTGGAAGCGCAGGTGGCGCGGGCCGCTGCCGGCGCGCAGCGCGACCTCGCGGCGCATGACCAGCTCCCCGCTCCCCGGGTCGATGTCGCAGACGCGTACGGAGTCGGTGCCGAGGTCCACGCTGAGCACCCAGCGGCCCGTGGGGTCGGCGACCACGGCGTGCGCGTGCGGGCCGGTCTGCCGCTCGGCGTTCGGGCCGCTGCCGTGGTGCTGGAGTACCGCGCCGGGGCCGGGCGCGGTGGGCGCGCCGTCGGCCCGCAGGGGCAGCGCGCTGACGCTGCCGGAGCGGTAGTTGGCGGTCAGCAGGTGACCGGCGTGCGGGGTGAGGTGGGTGGGCGCGGAGCCGTTGACGGGCACCGGCGGCGCGAGCGGTTCCGGCCGGTCGCCCGCGAGCGAGAACGCGGCGGCCGCGCCGTCGGGCGTCTCGCTCACCGCGTACAGCAGCCGGCCGTCGCCGGACACCGCCAGGTAGGAGGGGTTGGCCACCGCGTCGGTGCGGTGCAGCTCCTTCAGCGCCCCGCTCTCCGGATCGACCTCTGCGGTCACCACGCCGGCCCCGCCGGCCGTCGACCCGATGTACGCCCGCCGCCCGGCACCGTTCCGGCCGTCACCGTTCACGCTCATACCCCGCATCTCGTCCGCACGCCCCGCATCGGTCGGTCACCGACGCTAACAGCCGGGCGGCGCGGAGCCTGTCCTCAGGCGCCGATCAGCGGCGCGCGGTCGGAGTCGCGCAGGGGTACCGCGAGTTCGGCGAGCGCTCGTTCCAGGCCGTGCAGGTGGGCGAGGGCGGGCCCCGCGGCGGGAACGCCCGGCGGTACGAGGGCGGCGGCCTCCAGTGCCCGCGTCGGCCGTGGTGAGGTGAGGCATTCCACCGCGGTCTCCACGCGCCAGCAGGCCGCGGTGAGGCGGTCGTCGTGGGACGCCTCGGGGTCGGCGGCGACGGCGGCCAGCCCGCGGACCTCGCGGGCGCAGTCGTCGAGCAGGGCGAGTACCTGACGGGCCCGCTCCTTGCGGGCGCGCAGCGGGCTGAGCGGGTGGACCAGCGGCGCGAGCGACACCCGTACCTTGCCGAGCAGCAGCTCCAGCTCGGCGATCCGCGGCGCGGGGTCGGCGTCCGCGGAGCCCGCCAGGCGCGCGGCGGATTCGGCGGTGCAGGCGTGCACACAACGCAGCGCACGCTCGATCCAGGCGTCCGTCGTGGCGTGCGTGGTGACGGGCAGTACGAGCAGGACCGCCAGTACCGCGCCGAGCGCCCCGACACCCGTCTCCGCGACCCGCAGCACGAGCAGCCCCGGATCCAGCACCCCGAGGAGCCCGTACAGCAGCCCGGCCATCACCGTCACCGAGAGCATCATCCAGGTGTACGAGACGGCGGCCGTGTAGAAGATCCCGAAGACGCAGACGGCGACGAGCGCGGCGGTCGCCACCGGCGCACCGTGCAACGGCACAGCGACACCCAGTCCCACAGCGATACCGATCACCGTGCCGAGCACCCGCCGGAAACTCCGTACCAGCGTCTCGCCGCTCGACGCCGTGTTCACGAAGACCCACCACGTCGCCCCGACGGCCCAGTACCAGCGCTCCTGCGACAGCACCTGGCCCGCCGCGAGCGCGAAGGCACCGCCGGCCATCGCCTGTACCGCCTGCCGCGTGGTCGGCCGGGCGAGCCCGGTGCCGATGTTCAGCGGCGGTACCGCGGCGGGCGGCGGCAGCCGGCGCTCGTAACACCACAGCCCGAAGCGCACGGCCGAGGAGGCCAGCAGGGACAGCAGCACGGCTCCGTACAGCTCGGGCAACTGGCCGGGCACCGCGTGCAGGAACTGCGCCGCGAAGAAGACCATGAAGCCGAGTACACCGAGGGAGTGCCCTCGCGGGCCCCACCGACGGGCGTACACCCCGGCACCGACCACGGCGAGGAAGGCCGCGTCCCGTGCCACCGGGTGGTCGTGCAGCATCGCGGCCAGGGCGAGCACAGGCAGCCCCACCGCCGGGAACAGCGCGGTGGTGATCGCCTGCCCGCGGACCGTGGAGTCCGTGACCGTGAAGAGGGCGAGCAGGGCCGCGAGCCCGCCGGTGATGGCCGCGGCCATCGAGTGACCGGCCGCACCGCACAGGGCCACCGCCGACCCGATGCCGAGCACCGCCCGCAACGCACTGCGCAACCGCAGCCGCCCCGGATCCGGAGCCACGAACACCCTCTTCAGCACAGATCCCCGCCCTTTCTGCGTTCCGACACGACCGGCTTCGGTGTTCCGACACGACCGGCACGGCACGGCATGAAAAAGGCGCCGCGGAATCCGCAGCGCCATCGACACGACCATCAGAACACCTGGGAGCCCACTGGCTCAACAGAAGTCGAGATCACTGCGCCATTGGCACAGGGCGACGCGCGCCCGCGAGATCCGGGCGGTGCCAATGGACCACCGACGTGAGCCTCCCGCCACATCCGCACCTGGATCCGACGGAGCCCGCGGCGATGGCGTGGCCCCGCTGAGCGCACTCCGGCGGCGGACCGAACGGAACACTGAGCTCGCTCCGGCGGCGGACCGTCTCACGTGCTGGAATACTCGTCTCAGCGGCTTGATCCGAGCAGGTCGGACGGCGCAGAATGCGAGGCATGACTGCTGCTGCCGACCTCCTCGTGGAACGACTCCACGTCGACCTGTGTCGCCAGACCAGCGCCGGCTGTCGCGCCTGACGGCTGTTTCCCCAGTTCCCGCGCGCTCGTGATGCCTGTGCATCCGTGATGCCCGCGCGTCGGTGATTTCTGTGCTTCCGTGACGTCCGCGGCGAACCGCCGTGGGTATCCGCTGCTGCGCAGCGCCGTGAACACCCTTTTCGTCTCCCGGGTCCGCCCGCCGGGCCGCCGTGCCCTGCCACGGCTGCCCGGTGCGTCGCCCGCTGCTCTTTCCTCCTCCCACCGGAGTCCTCGATGTCCTCTGCTCTGACGTCCCCGCTGACGTTCCATTGGTTCCTGCCCACGACCGGTGACAGCCGGCACATCGTCGGCGGCGGCCACGGCTCGCTGCCCGGCACCGCCGGCGGGGACCGGCCCGCCTCCGTGGAGTACCTCGGCCAGATCGCCCGCAGCGCCGAACAGCTGGGCTTCGTCGGGGCGTTGACGCCGACGGGCGCGTGGTGCGAGGACGCCTGGCTGACCACGGCGATGCTCACGCAGGTCACCGAGCGGCTGAAGTTCCTCGTCGCCTTCCGGCCCGGCCAGATCAGCCCGACCCTGTCGGCGCAGATGGCCGCGACCTACCAGCGGCAGTCGCACGGCCGGCTGCTGCTCAACGTCGTCACCGGCGGCGAGTCGGCGGAGCAGCGCGCGTACGGCGACTTCCTCGACAAGGACCAGCGGTACGCGCGCACCGGCGAGTTCCTGGACATCGTGCGGCGGCTGTGGGACGGCGAGACGGTCGACCACCACGGCGAGCACCTGCGGGTGGAGGGCGCGAAGCTCAACCGGCTGCCCGACCCGGTGCCGCAGGTCTACTTCGGCGGCTCCTCGCCCGCGGCCGGCGAGGTGGCGGCGCGGTACACCGATGTGTACCTGACCTGGGGCGAGCCGCCGCAGCAGGTGAAGCAGAAGATCGACTGGATTCGGTCGCTGGCCGCCGCGCAGGGCCGCGAGGTGCGCTTCGGCATCCGGCTGCACACCATCAGCCGGGACACCACGGAGCAGGCGTGGGCCGAGGCCGAGCGGCTGCTGCAGGGGATGGACCCCGAGCGCATCAAGGCGGTGCAGCAGGGCCTGGCCACCAGCGAGTCCGAGGGCCAGCGCCGGATGCGCGAGCTGCACAACAGCGGGTCCAGCGACAACCTGGAGATCTACCCCAACCTGTGGGCGGGCGTCGGCCTGGTCCGCGGCGGCGCCGGCACGGCGCTGGTGGGCAGCCACTCCGAGGTCGCGAACCTCATCGAGGAGTACGCCCGGCTGGGCATCGAGGAGTTCGTCCTCTCCGGTGTGCCGCACCTGGAGGAGGCGTACTGGTTCGGCGAGGGCGTGCTGCCGCTGCTGGAGCGGCGCGGCCTGTGGCAGCACCCGGCCGGGCCGCGCACGACCGAGGCGGGCATCGTCCCGTTCGCCGGCCGATGAGCCCGGCACCCGCGCCCTCGCAGGCGCCACCCCATCCGGACGAGCGGCAGGCGGGCACCCCGCCCACCCGGCTGAAGACCGTGGTGCTCGCCAGCCTGCTGGGCACCACCGTCGAGTGGTACGACTTCTTCCTGTACTCCACGGCCGCCGGGCTGGTCTTCAACAAGCTGTTCTTCCCGACCGCCAACGGCACGGTCGGCACGATGCTGTCGTTCGCGACGTTCGCGGTGGGTTTCGTCGCCCGGCCGGTCGGCGGGCTGCTGTTCGGGCACATCGGTGACCGGATCGGCCGCAAGCGCACCCTCGCCTTCACGATGGGCCTGATGGGCGTCTCCACCGCCCTCATCGGCCTGCTGCCGACGTACCAGCAGGTCGGACTGCTCGCCCCCGCGCTGCTCCTGGTCCTGCGCGTCGCGCAGGGCGTGGCGCTCGGCGGCGAGTGGGCGGGGGCGGTGCTGCTGGCCGTCGAGTACGGGCCCGACGGCCGCAAGGGGCGGTTCGGCAGCTATCCGCAGATCGGGCTGGCGCTCGGACTGGCCCTGGGCACCGGGGTGTTCGCGCTGCTGAACGACGTGCTCAGCGACGCCGCCTTCCTCGGTTACGGATGGCGGATCGCCTTCCTCGTCAGCCTGGTGCTCGTCGGGGTCGGCCTGACCGTGCGGCTCAAGATCGACGAGACGCCGGCCTTCCGCGCCGTACGCCGACTGCAGGAACTGCCGCGCTCCGCGCCCCTGGTGGAGCTGGTGCGCGAGCCAGCCGCCCGCCGGCACGTGCTGCTCGGCATGCTGGCGCGGTGGGGCGAAGGCGCCGCCTTCAACACCTGGGGCGTCTTCGCGATCACGTACGCGACGGGCACGCTCAAGCTCGACCGCACGCCGGTACTGCTCGCGGTGACGGCCGCCGCGCTCGTCATGGCGTTCCTGATACCGGTGTCCGGCGCGCTGGTCGACCGGCTGGGCGCGCGCCGCGTCTACCTCGTGGGCATGGGCGCCTTCGCCGTCTCGGTCTTCCCGGCGTTCTGGCTCTTCGGCACGGGCGGCACCTGGGCGTTCGCGGCCGCGCTGCTGATCACCCTCGGCCTCGTGCACGCCTCGTTCTACGGTGCGCAAGGCACCCTGTTCGCCGCCCTGTTCCGCACCCCGGTGCGCTACACGGGAATGTCGTTCGTCTACCAGATGTCCGGCATCTTCGCCTCGGGGATCACCCCGCTGGTCATGACGGCACTGCTGGCCCTCGGCTCCGGCACGCCCTGGCTCGCCTGCGGATACCTCGCCCTGACCGGCCTGGTGAGCATGGTGGCGACCGCCCGGCTCCGGGACGCGGACCTGCACGTCCCGACCGGCCGGGCGCCGGTCGCCGAGTAGCGCTTCACCTCACGCCGTCGCCATCGCCGTTTCCGTACGGTGCTTGCGCACGTAAGCGGTGTACAGATCGATGACGAACTTGGTGAGGATCGCCTCGGCGATGACGAGGCCGGCCTTCACCAGCGCCGCACAAAGGAGTTCACCCACCGGAACCACTCTCCTGTTCCCTCGTGTCCGCGCGGCTCCCGGGAGGGGGCCGCGACTACCGTTCCTCCACCCATGCCCCATCGAGGTGACGGTGTCGGCCACTCACTGTGGACAGGTGGTGACAGACAGGTGAACTGGAGTCCGGTCGGTCACGCGTCAGGACGCCGACTGACCCCGCTGTCGCAGGTCACCGCCGTACGCCGCAGACTGGAGGGAGGTGACCGACCGGTATCGCCTCCGTTCCGCCCGCAAGGAGCCGCTTCCCATGGCCGTGGACGCACTCGACGCCCGGATCCTCCGGCTGCTGCTGGAGCAGCCGCGGACGAGCGTGCGGGAGTACGCGCGCCTCCTCGGCGTCGCGCGCGGCACGGTGCAGGCACGCCTGGACCGGCTGGAGCGGGACGGTGTGATCACCGCGTACGGGCCTCGGCTCTCCCCCGCCGCGCTCGGGCATCCCGTCACCGCCTTCGCGCACATCGAGGTCACCCAGGGGCACCTGGAGGAGGTCGCGGCCCTGCTCGCCGAGGTGCCGCAGATCATCGAGGCGTTCTCGACCACGGGCGGCGGCGATCTGCTGGCCAAGGTGGTGGCGCGGGACGCGGCGCATCTGGAGGACGTGATCCAGCAGCTGATCAACATGCCGGGGGTGGTGCGGACGCGCACGGAGGTGGCGCTGCGCGAGCGCGTGCCGCACCGGCTGCTGCCGCTGGTGGAGGACGTCGGCGGGGCCGCGGCGGCGCGCTGACCGCGGGCTTGGCATCCTGGGGGCATGAGCACCGACGCCCCCTCCCGCACGCCCGTCATCTTCGACCTCGACGGCACCCTGGTCGACAGCGAGCCCAACTACTACGAGGCGGGGCGGCGGCTGCTCGCCCGGTACGGGGTCGAGGACTTCACCTGGGAGCACCACGCGCGGTTCATCGGCATCGGGACGCGCGAGACGCTGGAGATCCTGAAGAAGGAGTACGGGATCGACGCGCCCGTGGCGGAGCTGCTGGCCGGGAAGAACGCGATCTACCTGGAGCTGGCCGGGGCGCAGACCGAGGTCTTCCCGGAGATGCGGGCGTTCGTGGAGCAGCTGCACGCGGCCGGGCACCCGGTCGCGGTGGCGTCCGGCTCGTCCCGGGCCGCGATCGACGCCGTACTGAAGGGCACGGATCTGGACACGATGCTCAGCACGCGGGTGTCGGCCGAGGAGGTGGGGCGCGGCAAGCCCGAGCCCGATGTCTTCCTGGAGGCGGCCCGGCGGCTGGGGGTGGCGCCGGAGAGCTGCGTCGTGCTGGAGGACGCGGCTCCCGGCGCCGAAGCCGCGCGCCGTGCCGGGATGCGGTGCATCGCGATCCCGTACGTGGCGGAGACCGCCGGAGACCCGGCGTTCGAGGCCGCCGGGCTCCTCTTCAGGGGCGGTCAGCGGGAGTTCACTGCGCGGGCCGCATACGCATGGCTCGCTCGGCCAGCTCCGTCTTCTTGATCTTTCCGGTGGCGGTGAGCGGCAGTTCCGGGGTCAGTTCGATCGCGGGCAGCTTGTAGGCGGCCATGGCCGCGCCCGCCCACTCCGTCAGGGCCTCGGCGGTGAGCGTGCTGCCGGGGACGGTACGGACGTAGGCGTACGGGCGCTGGCCGCGCCGCTCGTCCGGTACGGCCACGACGGCCGCGGCCAGCACGTCCGGGTGCCGCCCGAGCAGCGTCTCCACCTCGGTCGGGAAGACGCTCATCCCGTTCACCTTGATCATGTCCTTGTCGCGGCCGAGGTAGTGCAGACAGCCCTCCTCGTCGATGCTGCCGATGTCGCCCGTGTGCAGCCAGCCGTCGCGGAGTGCGGTCTCGGTGGCCTTGGGGGCGCGCCAGTACCCGGTCAGCACAGACGGGCCACGGACGACGATCTCGCCGCGCTCGCCGAGCGGCAGCGGCTCACCGGTGGCGAAGTCGGCGACCATGATGTCCGTACCGGGGACGGGCAGCCCGCAGAAGGTCGGCTCGCTGTGCAGGTCGGCGTCGCCGTCCTGGAAGCCCAGGGTGGAGGTGTCGCTGGTGTGCGTCTCCGTCATGCCGTACGACGCCTCGCGCAGCACGCTGTGGCCGCCGACGGCGCGGCGCCAGCGCTCGCGTATCTCGGGGGTGAGCTTGCGGATGAAGGAGACGGTGAGCGGCGCGGTGAAGGCGGCGAGGTCGCGCCCCGCGAGGTCCAGTTGGTCCAGGAGTTCGAGGTAGTTCTCGACCGTGCCGGCCATCGTGGCGACGCGGTACCGCTCCAGCCCGTCGAGGACCGCTGCCGGGCCCCAGCGCGGCAGCAGCACGCTCGTGCCGCCGGAGACCAGCGGCGCGAGAATGCCGAGGTTCTCGCCCGCGATCCAGAAAATGGGCAGGTAGCAGAGGGAGACGATGCCCTCGGGGGCCAGGTCGGGGGCCCGGCCCGAGTCGATGGCGGTGGCCGTGTAGACCATGTGGCGCTGGGTGTGTTCGCAGCCCTTGGGCATGCCGGTGGTGCCGCCGGTGTAGTTGAGTGCGGCGAGCGCGTCGAGGTCGTCGGCGATCCGGCCGTGCGGGGCGTGCGTAAGGGCTTCGTCCCAGGCATCGGTGTCGGCGAGGAGTACCTCGCGTACGGGGGTGTCCGCGCGTATCTCCTCGATGCCCGGGGCCAGTTCGGTACGGGAGATGACCAGGCGGGCGCCGGAGTCGGTCAGTTCGTGGCGGAGTTCGGCCGCCTTGAACATGGGGTTGACCGGTACGTGGACCGCGCCCAGGCGCAGTACGGCGAGCATCGCGACGAGGAACTGGGGGCAGTTGGGGAGGTGGACGCCGACCCGGTCGCCGGGCTCCACGCCGCGCTCCGCCAGCCAGCCCGCGAGGCGGTCGGAGGCCTCGTCCAGCTCCCGGTAGGTGATCTCGCGGCCGTCGAAGACGAGGGCCGGGCGGTCGGGGGCCGTGGTGGCCCAGTGGCGCACGTAACCGGGCACGGTCCGCTCGCCGGCCCGGAGCCTGATGGTGTCCGACTGCCGGCCGCTGCGGGCCCGGTCCTGTCGGGTGCGGAGATCGGTCAGGTAGTGCTCGATACGCGTCGCGCGGCTCACTGCTACTCCTCCGGTATCGCCTGGTGTCCCTCGGGGTGGTACGGCCTGAGCAGGTGCAGATACATGGCGGTGACATCGCGTACGGCGTCCTCGTACGCGTCCTGGTCCTCCGCCACCAGCCGGGCGAACCGCACACACATCCCGCCGACGGCCGTGGCCACCGCCGCAGGGTCCGCGACCGGCGCCGCGTACCCGGCGGCGGCCACCCGGCGGATGTAGCGGGCGGTACGCCGGGTCGGCCGCCGGTCGATCTCCTCCCACAGCTCGCGGACCTCGTCGTCCCCCTGCGCCTGCTGCTCGATCAGCCGCAGCAGCGGGAGGTGTTCGGCGTAGGCGGCGATGAAGGCGGCGGTGGAGTCGCGGGCGACGGCCCGTACGTCGTCCGGATCGGTGCCGGGCACTTCCTGCGCGGCGAGGAAGGTGTCCCGTACGCGCACCGCGAGCACCTGGAAGATCTCTTCCTTGGACGCGAAGTAGACGTAGAAACCCGCGCGGGACAGCTCTGCCTCGGCGGCGATGTCGGCGATGGTGGCGGGCCCGTAGCCGCGGCGCGCGAAGACCGCCTCGGCGGCGTCCAGCAGCCGGTGGCGCACGGGCGTGTCGCTGCGGTCGCGGGCGGTGCGGGTCGCCCAGGGCCGGTGTCCGCGTCCGGCCGGCGCGCCGCCCGCGGACGGCTGTCGGGGCGCCGACTGTTCTCTCTCTGCCACGCCTCGACCATATTGACGTTGACGCCAATGTCAATGACCATGACAGCGCCGTCTCAGAGTCTGTGCAACAGCCCTGGCCGGGGCTGCGCCGCGGGCTCCCAGCGTGGAGGTGCTTGCTCAATGGGGTCAGCCGTACTCGTCGCCAATCGCGGGGAGATCGCCGTCCGGGTGGTGCGTGCCGCGGCGGCGGCCGGACTGCGGAGCGTCGCGGTGTACGCGGAGGACGATGCGGCGGCGCCGCACGTCCGGCTCGCCGACGAGGCACATCCGCTGCCCGGTTCCGGGCCCGCCGCGTACCTCGACGGGGCGGCCCTGCTGGCCGTCGCCCGGGAGGCCGACTGCGCGTACGTCCATCCCGGGTACGGCTTTTTGAGCGAGGATGCCGGCTTCGCGCGGGCCTGCGCCGAGGCGGGCACCGTCTTCGTCGGTCCCTCCCCCGAGGTGCTCGGCCTCTTCGGTGACAAGGCACGGGCCCGCGCGCTCGCGCAGTCCCTGGACGTACCGGTACTGCCGGGCACCGGCGGCCCAACCACGCTCGACGAGGCCCGCGCGTTCCTCACCGAAGGCCCCGGCGCGGGCGGCCCCGTGATGGTCAAGGCGCTCGGCGGGGGCGGCGGCCGCGGGATGCGCCGAGCACGGGACGCGGCCGAGCTGGCCGAGGTCTGGGAGCGCTGCCGCTCGGAGGCCGTACAGGGCTTCGGGCGCGGCGAGTTGTACGTCGAGCGGCTGCTGACGGGAGCGCGGCACATCGAGGTACAGGTCATCGGAGACGCGACCGGCGCGGTCACGCACGTGTGGGAACGGGACTGCTCCGCGCAGCGCCGCCATCAGAAGCTCATCGAGATCGCGCCCGCGCCCGCGCTGCCCGCCGCCGTGCGGGACCGGCTGCTGGAGTGCGCCCTGCGGATGGCCCGCGAGGTCGGTTACACCGGCGTCGGCACCTTCGAATTCCTCGTGAGCGGCGAGGAGTTCCACTTCATGGAGGCCAATCCGCGACTCCAGGTGGAGCACACCGTCACCGAGGAGGTGACGGGCGTGGACCTGGTCGACGCGCAGCTGCGGCTGGCGGCCGGGGCGACGCTGGCCGATCTGGGGCTGGCCGACGGGCCGCCCGCGGCACGCGGCTTCGCCGTACAGGCGCGGGTCAACGCCGAGGTGACGGCGGCGGACGGTACGGTACGCGGCTCGGCCGGCACGCTGACCCGCTTCGAGGTGCCGACCGGTCCCGGAGTACGGGTGGACACCGGCGCGCGCGGCGGGCTGACCGTCGGCGCACGCTACGACCCGCTGCTGGCGAAGGTCGTGACACGCATCCCGGTACCGGACTTCGCCGCGGCCTGCGAGCGGTCCCGGCAGGCGCTCGCGGAGTTCGCCGTGGAGGGCGTACGGACCGGGATTCCGCTGCTGCGTGCGGTGTTGGGCCACCCGGAATTCGCGGCGGGCGGCACGCACACCTCCTGGGTGACGGAGCACCTGCCCGAGCTGATCACCGATCATGACGAGCCGCCGGCCACGGACACCGACGACGAGGACGGCGCGGTCGTCGCGCCCATGGCCGGCACCGTCGTCACCGTGGACGTGGCACCCGGCGAGACCGTACCGGCGGGCCAACCGCTCCTCGTCCTCGAAGCGATGAAGATGGAGCACGTGGTGACGGCGCCGACCGCCGGGATCGTGCGCGCCGTACGGGCAGCGGTCGGCGACACGGCCGCCGAGGGTCAGCCGTTGCTGCTCCTGGAGCCGGTCGCGGGCGACGCGGCCGATGCGGCGGCCGCCGCGGAGGCCGACCCTGACGCCATACGCGCCGATCTCGCGGCGGCGCTGGCCCGGCACGCGGTCGGGCTGGACGCGCAGCGCCCCGAAGCGGTCGCCAAGCGGCACAAGCTCGGTCGCCGGACCGCGCGCGAGAACATCGACGACCTCTGCGACGAGGGCAGCTTCACGGAATTCGGCGCGCTGGCGATCGCGGCACAGCGCAGGCGGCGCACGCTGGACGACCTCATCACCGCCACCCCGGCCGACGGCATGGTCACCGGCACCGGTACGGTCAACGGCGCGCCCTGCGTGGCCATGTCGTACGACTACACCGTGCTGGCCGGGACGCAGGGCCACAACAACCACCGCAAGACCGACCGGCTGCTGGGCGTGGCCGAGCAACGACGGCTGCCCGTCGTGCTGTTCGCGGAGGGCGGCGGCGGCCGCCCCGGCGACACCGACACCGCCTCGATCGCCGGCCTGGACATCATGACGTTCCATCAGATGGGCCGACTGAGCGGCCTCGTGCCCCTCGTCGGCATCGCGTCCGGGCGCTGCTTCGCGGGCAACGCGGCGCTGCTGGGCTGCTGCGACGTGGTGATCGCGACACCCGAGGCGTCGATCGGGATGGGCGGCCCGGCGATGATCGAGGGCGGCGGGCTCGGCACGTACGCGCCCGAGGCGGTCGGCCCACTGTCCGTACAGGTCCCGAACGGCGTGGTGGACATACCCGTCGCGGACGAGGCCGAGGCGGTCCGCACGGCCAAGCGTTACCTGTCGTACTTCCGCGGCCCGGTCGAGGAGTGGGAGGCGCCCGACCCGCGGCTGCTGCGGCACGCCATTCCGGAGAACCGGCGGCGCGCGTACCCCGTCCGCCGGGTGATCGACGGCCTCGCGGACACCGGTTCGGTGCTGGAGCTGCGGGCCGGCTTCGGTACGGGCGTGGTGACGGCCCTGGTACGGGTGGCGGGCCGCCCGATGGGCCTGCTGGCCAACAATCCGGAGCACCTCGGCGGCGCGATCGACCGCGACGCGGCCGACAAGGCGGCCCGCTTCCTCCAGCTCTGCGACGCCTTCGGCCTGCCGGTCCTTGCCCTCTGCGACACCCCCGGCTTCATGGTCGGCCCCGACTCCGAACGGACCGCCACCGTCCGCCACTTCTCCCGCCTCTTCGTCACCGGCGCCAACCTCCGCGTCCCCGTCGTCTCCCTCATCCTGCGCAAGGCGTACGGACTCGGCGCGATGGCGATGATGGGCGGCTCGACCCGCGCGCCACTGGCCACCGCGGCCTGGCCGACCGGCGAACTGGGCGGCATGGGCCTGGAGGGCGCGGTACGCCTGGGCTACCGCAAGGAACTGGAGGCCATCGCGGACCCGGACGAGCGACAGCACGCATTCGAGACCCGCGTCGCCGAACTGTACGAGCACGGCAAGGCGGTGAACGCGGCCGCAGCCCTGGAAATCGACGCGGTCATCGACCCGGCCACCTCCCGCGACTGGATCACCTCAGCGCTGGACGGCTACCGGGCGGAGGAACTGCCTCTGGGCGGGCGGAGGTTCATCGACACCTGGTGAGCGGGGCGTGCGGGCACCCGCCTTTGCGGGAAGCCGCACCACACAACTCCACACCTCCGGGAATGCCGCGCTCACCTGCGGAGAAGGAAACGGGAAACAGCAGCATTCGCCTTGTCCGTCCGGCCGGGGTTGCCGCACTCTTTCGTGCGGCAGCCCCGTTCGCCTGGATGGATGGTTATGGAGGTTTCCGTGCCGCAGCCGTCCACCGAGTTCGGCGAAGAGCTGAGGAAGCGGCGTCTGGACGCCGGTCTCAGCCTCACCGCTCTGTCCGCGACCGTGCACTACAGCAAGGCGCAGCTGAGCAAGGTCGAGCGGGGCATCAAGGCACCCAGCCGCGATCTCGCCCGCCTCTGCGACGCCGCGCTGGAGGCGGACGGGGAACTGATCGCCCTGGTCGCCGCCCCCGCCGCCGACTCCCCGAGCGAGCCGGTGCCCCACGGAATCGACGAGGAGGAGTGGACGATGCAGCTGTCACCGGACGGCCCGAGCTGGTTCCAGCCCATGGGCCGGCGCCAGGTCGTGAGCGCCGGCGCAGCCTCACTGATGAGATGGCGTACGAGCGGCCAGACCCCGGTCTCGCCGGCCACCGGTGCCGGGATGCTGGAGGCGTCCCGCTCCCTGTTCACGCACTACCGGCGGCTCGGCCAGAGTGTCGAGCCCGGCTTCCTGCTGCCGGGACTGATCGCGCAGACGCACACGCTGCGGGAGTTGTCGGTCCACGCCGATTCCCGCACCCGCCAGGAGCTGCTGGCGCTCGGCTCCCGGTACGCCGAATACGTCGGCTGGCTGGTGCAGGAGACGGGCGACGAGCAGGCGGCGCTGTGGTGGACGCAGCGCGCGGTGGACCTCGCGGCAGCGGGTGGCGACCGGGCGCTCGCCGGGTACGCACTGGTGCGCCGGGCGCTGGTCACGCTGTACCAGGACGACGCCGAGCAGACCGTCGCACTGGCCCAGCGGGCACAGGGCGGCACTCTCCCCCCGCGCATCCGCGGACTGGCCGCGCAGCGCGAGGCACAGGGGCACGCGCTCGCGGGCGACCGCGACGCGTGTCTGCGCAGCTTGGACCGGGCCCGTACGCTGCTCGCCCGGCAGGAGAGCGACGCCGACGCACCGGTGATCGGCAGCATGCACCTGCCCGACTCGGTGGGCATGGTCACGGGCTGGTGCCTGTTCGACCTGGGGCGCCCGCACGAGGCCGCCGAGGAGCTGAACCGGCAACTCGCGCTGGTCTCGCCCGAGGCGGTACGGACCCAGGTGCGGTACGGCGTACGCCGCGCCCTCGCCTACGCGGCGGACGGCGAGATCGAGCACGCCTGCGCGTTGACCGTGCCACTGCTCGACGGGGTGGCAGCCGTACGCTCCGCGACCGTCACGATCGACCTCCGGCGCCTCGCCCGCGCCCTGGCCCGCCACGCCGACCATCCCGCGGTGCGCCAACTTGCCCCGCGGCTCGGCACGTTATCCCGCTTCCCCCAGTCTTGAGGAGAGAACCCGCCATGGCCGATGTGTTCATCAACTACCGTACGGGCGACGGTGATGGTACCGCTGCCCTGATCGACAACGAGCTCTCCAACCGTTTCGGACGGGACCGCGCGTTCCGCGCGTCCAAGTCCATCGTCCCCGGCACCGCCTATCCCGACGCCCTGCTGACCAGCCTCCGCCGCAGCGCCCTACTCCTGGCGGTCATCGGACCGGACTGGATGAACTTCCGGACCAAGCTGCGCGACCCGGAGGACTGGGTACGGAAGGAGATTCTGGAAGCGTTCGCCTGCGGGTTGCCGGTGATTCCCGTCCTGGCAGGCAGGAAGACGGAGCGCCTGAGGAAGGACGACCTGCCGAAGAAGCTGGCGCGGCTGGCGGAACTCCAGTCCGTACGGCTGGACACGCAAAACGCCGAAGCGGATCTGAAGCGCCTCGGCGACCTCGTCGCCGAGAGGGTTCCCGAGCTGCATGACCTCGAGCGCGCCGACGTCCCGGTCCCCGACCCCGGGTCCGTGGCCAACTCCGCCGGCGACATCAACGGTACGGCCGTGCAGAGCCGGGACTTCACCGGGGACGTCGGGGGCACGATCATCAAGGATTCCAGCGGTCCCGTGCACACCGGAACGGGCGGCATCTATCAGAACTCACGCCACGAGTCGGGTGGCCGGCACTACTCAGGTGACGGCATGACGAACTACGAGGGTGACCATCACGGTGACAATCGCCATCAGTTCGGCGGCTCGGGACGGCGCGAGGACGACGAACAGTGAGCGAGCCGTTCACCGCACGGGTCGAGCACCCCAGCGGCCCGGTGCACACCGGCTTCGGCGACCTCTACAACGTCACCATCGGCCTGCTGAAGCAGGAGGCGGCCGGCCGCAGTCCCCGCCGCATCGCGGACGACCAGCTTCGTCTGCTCAGGCAGCGGTTCGTCGATCCCGAGGGTATGGGAGAGGCACGCCGCCTGCTGGCTGAGCACAGCACCGTGATCCTGCACGGCGCTCCGGGCAGCGGCAGAACTGCCGCGGCACGCGTCCTCCTGTACGAACTTCACCGGGACACCGGCATCTTCCGCGAACTACTGCCCGGCGACGAAGAGGAAGCCACTCTCACGGACCCCGGACTGGTCGGCGCCGGTGACCGGCTGCTGTTGGACCTTGCCGAGGCCGACGGCTCCCGATGGGCGAGGAACCGCAGGGATCTGTCGGCGCTCCGCAAGTCCGTACAGGAACAGCAGGCGCACTTGGTGATCGTCATGCCGCACGAGAGCACACTGGGATCGGACCTCCAGTTCTACCGGGCCGAGATCACACACCCTCCGGCCGAGGAGGTGTTCCGACGCCACCTTCGGCTCCACCGGATGCCGCACGAGGAGTACCTGCGATCCGCGCCCGCATTGGCGGAATTCCTGGACCAGCAGCGATCGATGGAGGAGATCGCGGATTTCGCCGACCGGGTGCGACGGGCCCGTACAGCACATCCCGCTCGCGACGGCTTCGCCACCTGGTGCGAGCAGGCCCGGGAGGCCCGGAAGGACTGGCGAAAGGAAGTCGCCGAGCTCGCCGCCGAGCGGCGCGAGGCACCGCAGCGGGCGTTACTGTTCACCACCGCCATGCTGCACGGCGCGCACGCCGACGTCATCCACCAAGCAGCCGCTCTCCTGCTGCATACGTCCGAGTCACCGGGCGACGACATGCCCTTGCTCGAATGCAAGGACCTGGCCGAGCGACTGACGGAGATCTCCGCGTCGGCCGGGCCGGACGGCCACGTACGGTTCGACAAGCTGGACTACGACGCCGCCGTCCGCGCCCACTTCTGGGACCACATGCCCGATCTCCGGCGCCTCCTCAGCTCCTGGGCCGCCCGTAGTACGGAGCTGGAAGATCCGCACCTCACCCCGGATCTCCGCAAAGAACTGGTGAAGCGACTTGCCGGCCAGTACCTGCGCACCGGGCAGTGGAAGGAGCTGGCGGCCCTGGCGGACAAGTGGGGCGCCAACGCCACGAGCCTGGCGCGTCTGGGAGCAGCCGTCCATGCGCTCACCCACGGTGTCGAGGACAAGCTGTACGGCAGGCATTTCCGGCAGCTGATCTACATGTGGTGCAAGGACAAGCAACTCACGGGGGGCCTCGCGTACGTTCTCCTCCGCGTCTGCACCGAAGCGATCGCGCCGTCCCACCCCGACCAGGCAATGGTCCGCCTGCGCCACCTCGCCCGCCGCGAGCAGGGGTCCACGCCCGCGTTGGACGCTCTGTGCGATCTGGTGGCGACGAGCGGCCGGCTCCGCCGCCGCATGCTCGACCGCCTCACTCGGCATTCGTCCGCTCCGGCCGCCGACGCCCGTCTCTTTCTTCGGATCTGCGACCCGGTGCCGTTGACGGACCCCGGCGACGCGCCGCGCGCGCTGATGGACGAGGACGGCGTGCAGGGCTGCGTGGTCCTCGGCTGGCGTGCCGTCTTCGACAGCCTCCCGCAGCCGCACTGGCAGCGATACGCGCAGCATTGGCTGCACACCGCCTCCGACGCCGACGACCGCCATGACCTGCTGCTCGACCTACTGGTCGAATCCACCGGGCGGAACGGCAAGCACCTCGCCGCGCTGTACTCCGTGGCCCGCGCCGCAGAGCCCACCACACCCGGTGGACGCACGCGCGGCGTCGCCACCACCGACCTGCTGTTCCAGAAGATCTCCAAGGCTCAGGGACTGCGACCACCCAGGGGGAACACACCATGACGACCGGCTGCAAGACGACGACCGTCTTCCTCACCGTTTTATCCGGACTGCTGCTGACCATCCTCGGACTGACCCAGCACTGGCCCGTATGGGCGTGGCCCGTCGTGGCCGTCTTCCTGGTCGGCGTGCCGGTTGCGGCCTTCAGGATCGCCGCGATGCGACGCGGCTCGGTATCGGTCGCTCTGGTGGAGGACTTCACCGCTCCCCCCGTCGAACGCAGGGAGCACCGGATCAGCCGCGTGGCGCTGCCCAGCCAGTGGGCCGACTACGACTTCCTGTTCTCCGCGACCGTACGGTGGTACCCCCTCGGTGCCGCCGCGGACGATCCGGTCCTCAATCCGGCGGGCCTCGCCGTCGAGACCGTGCTGGACCGCGCCCGCGCCGTCACGGAACAGCGTGAGCCCGGCCGTGCCTCCCTCGTCCAGCACGAGTTGAGCGGGTCGCTCAGCTGGATGCGTCCGGAGGCCACCGGACACCTCCAGGTCATGGCGGAGGACATCACCCTCACCCTGCGCGAGCAGGACCAGGAGCGGCTGGACAGGCTCGCCGAGGTGCGCAAGGACAAGGCGGTCTGGGAGCACCAGCGGAAGTACGAGCAGAGCAAGCGCGAGTACTTGGGCGAGGACGTGCTCAAGGACACCGGCAGCGCGGTGGTCTGGTGGCTCGCCAAGAACGAGGACCACGTGGAGAAGACCGTGGCGGACCTCGGTCTCCTCGCGCGGCTCACGTCCGCCGCCAACGACACGGATGTACCCGAACGGCTGCGGGACCTCCTCCCGCAGGCACACGGCGAACAGCCCGACCCGGACCATCTGGAAGGACCTCCTGCTCCCTTCGAGCGGGAGCCGTCGGCCGCTGACCACTTCGAGGCGTTCCTCAGTGGCATGGGCTTCATGGACGGCGACGTCCGGCGGGGCATGCTGGCCAAGCAGGTCGCCGACGTCATCAAGACGCAGGAGCGGTACGAGACGGCCGAGGAACTGCTGCGTCGATACGATCCGCCGGCGTCCTTCACCTCGGATGCGGAGGAGCCACCGGATTCTCCGGACGGCGCGGCCGACGAGACGCCGGGAAACTGACCCCGTTATGGAGGACAACGATGGACAGCGAACTGGCCGCCCTGGCCGCGTCCGGAGCGACCACGCTGGTCTCGCTCATGGTCACCGACTCCTGGACGCACGCCCGTGACCTCGTCGGACGGTTCTTCTCGCGCGGTGGTACGGGAGGCGCCGCGGTCGCCGACCTGGACACCGCCCGGGCCCGGCTGCTCGCCGCCGAGGCCGCCGGAGATCCGGACGGCGCGCGCGACACCGCCGAGCAGTGCCACGCCTACCTGCGGCATCTCCTGCGGGCCGACGCCGCCACCGGCGACGAACTGCGCGAGCTGCTCACGTCCTTGCAGCGCCTCGGGAGCGAGGCGGAGGAGCGGCCCGCGGCCGTACGCAACGACATCAGCGGCGGGGTCCAGCACGGCCCCGTGATCCAGGCGGGTCGGATCACCGGGCTGACCTTCCATGTCACCCCGCAGCCACCGCTCCCTGAAGACCTCCCTCGCGATGGATCGGGAACCGTGCCCCCGTCAGCGGCGCGCCCGTTCCCCCGTGCCTCGTGGCGATGATTTCTGCTGCGATGGAGAGGGCGGTTTCTTCGGGGGTGTGGGCGCCGAGGTCGAGGCCGATCGGGGAGCGGAGGCGGGAGAGGTCGTGGTCGGTGAGGCCGGCTTCGCGGAGGCGGCGGTCGCGGTCCTCGTGGGTGCGGCGCGAGCCCATCGCGCCGATGAACGCGGCCGGCAGTCGCAGGGCCGCCGTCAGCAGGGGGACGTCGAACTTGGCGTCGTGGGTGAGTACGCACAGGACCGTGCGGTCGTCGGTGCCGGTGCGTTCGAGGTAGCGGTGCGGCCAGTCGACCACGATGTCGTCGGCCTCGGGGAAGCGGGTACGCGTGGCGAAGACGGGGCGGGCGTCGCAGACGGTGACGTGGTAGCCGAGGAACTTGCCGGTACGTACGAGTGCCGCGGCGAAGTCGACGGCGCCGAAGACGATCATGCGGGGTGGCGGGACGCTCGATTCGACGAACAGGGTCAGGCCGCCGGGGCAGCGTGAGCCGTCCTCGGAGATGTCGAGCGTGCCGGTGCGGCCCGCGTCCAGCATGGCGCGGGCCTCGGCCGCCGCCGTACGGTCCAGCTCCGGCCCTGGGCCGAGACGCCCCTCGGACGAGCCGCCGAAGCCGGCCTCGGACGAGTCCTCGGCCGGGCCGCCGAGACCGCCCTCGTACGAGCCGTCCGGTCGGACCAGCAGTGCTCTGCCCAGCAGGGCGGGTGGGCCCGCGGACACTCGGGCGAGGGCGGTCGGCTCGCCGCGGGTGGCGCCGGACAGGGCGGTCGCGAGGACCGCTCTGTCCGGCGCGTCCGCGCGCACCGGTGTGACCAGGACATCGATGACTCCGCCGCAGGTCAGCCCGACGGCGAAGGCGTCCTCGTCGCTGTAGCCGAACCGTTCGCGTACCGTCCTGCCGTCCTGGAGGGCCTGGACGCACAGGTCGTACACGGCGCCTTCCACGCAGCCGCCGGAGACCGAGCCGATCGCCGTGCCCTCGCTGTCGACGGCGAGGGCGGCGCCGGGCCGGCGCGGCGCGCTGCCGCCCACGGCTACGACGCTCGCCACGGCGAACTCGCGGTCCTCGCGCACCCACCGGGCCAGCTCGGCGGCGATGTCAAGCATCCGGGCCCTCGGCCGGCACCCCGGCTCCGGCCGGTGCCGCGGCGCCCGCCAGCAGGACGCGGTCGGGGCGGATCGGCAGGTGGCGGTGGCGTACGCCGGTCGCGTGCCAGACCGCGTTGGCGATCGCCGCGGCGGCTCCCACGATGCCGATCTCGCCGACGCCCTTGATCCCGACCGGGTCGTCGGCGTCCGTGTCCTCGACCCAGTCGGCCTCGATGAGCGGCACGTCGGCGTTGGCGGCGACGTGGTAGCCCGCGAGGTCGGCGCCGACGTGGCCGCCCGATGCCGCGTCCCGGATCGCCTCCTCGTGCAGCGCCATGGACAGGCCCCAGGTCATGCCGCCGATGAACTGGCTGCGCGCGGTCAGCGGGTTCACGATCCGGCCCGAGGCGAAGATGCCGAGCATCCGGCGCACGCGGACCTCGCCGGTGCTGACGTCCACCGCGGCCTCGGCGAACTGCGCCCCGAAGGAGTGCCGCTCCTTCTGCGCCAGTGCGGCGAGGGCCTCACCCGTGTCGGACCGTACGGTGATGCCCTCGGGCGGGATGGTGCCGCCGAGCGCCAGTTGCTCCCGCAGGTCCTTCGCCGCGGCCGTGACCGCCCAGGCCCAGGAGCGGGTGCCCATCGAGCCGCCCGCGATCCACGCCGGGCCGAAGTCGCTGTCCGCGATCCGGGTACGGACGCGGCCGGACTCCACCTGCAGGGCGTCGGCGGCGATCTGGGTCAGCGCGGTGCGCGCGCCCGTACCGATGTCCGCCGCGTTGATCCGTACGGTGAAGGTGCCGTCCGCCTCCGCCGTCAGGGCGGCGGTGGACGGGCCGGCGCCCGAGGGGAACGAGGCCGCGGCCACGCCCGTGCCCAGCAGCCAGCGCCCTTCGCGGCGCACGCCGGGGCGCGGGTCGCGGTCGGCCCAGCCGAACCTGCGGGCGCCCTCGTCGAAACAGGCGAGCAGGTTGCGGCTGCTGAACGGCAGCCCGGAGATCGGCCCCGCGTCCGGCTCGTTCCGCACCCGCAGCGCGATCGGGTCGATGCCGCACTTCTCGGCGAGTTCGTCGAGCGCGCTCTCCATCGCGAACGAGCCCGGCGCCTCGCCCGGCGCGCGCATGAAGGTCGGGGTCGGCACGTCCAGGCGTACGACGCGGTTGACGGAGTGGTGCGCGTCGGAGGCGTACATCGCGCGCCCCACAGCGGCGCTCGGCTCGACGAATTCGTGCACGGTCGACGAGAGGTTCTGCGCCTGGTGGTCGAACGCGCGCAGCCGCCCGTCTGCGTCGGCACCGAGCCTGACGCGCTGCACCGTGGGGCTGCGGTAGCCGGTGAGCGAGAACATCTGACGGCGGGTCAGTACGACGCGTACCGGGCGGTGGAGGGTGGTCGCGGCCATCACCGCGCACACCTGGTGCGCGCGCATTCCCTTGGATCCGAAGCCGCCGCCGACGTGTTCGGACCGCACCCGCACCGAGGCCGGGTCGAGGGAGAACAGCTTCGCGAGCTCGTTCGCCACCCACATGGTGCCCTGGTTGGAGTCGACGACCTCGAGCCGGCCGTCCTCCCAACGCGCCGTCGCCGCGTGCGGCTCCAGCATCGCGTGGTGCTCTTCGGGCGTGGTGTACTCGGCGTCCAGGACGACGGCGGACGCGGCGAGTTCGGCCTCGACGTCCCCCTTCTCCACGGCGGAGTTCTCCGGGGTGTACGTACCGTCCCGGCCGGCGGAGAACGCGACGTCGTGCGGCTCCTGGTCGTACTCCACCACCAGCGCCTCCGCGGCCTCCCTGGCCTGCTCGGAGGTCTCGGCGACGACCAGCGCGACCGGCCAGCCCAGGTACGGCACGCGGTCGTTCTGGAAGACCGCGAGGGTCGGGTCGGGCCGCCCGAGCAGCCCCACGTAGTCGGTGTCGACGCGCGGCGCGTTCCCGTGGTGCAGGACGGACAGCACGCCGGGCATGGCCAGTACGGCGTCGGCGCCGACGGAGCGGATACGGCCGCGGGCGACGGTGGAGAGCACCAGCCAGCCGTGGGCGAGTTCGGCGAAGGGGACCTCACCCGCGTAGCGCGCCGCTCCGGTGACCTTGGCCACGCCCTCCACGCGCGTGTGCGCGGTGCCGACAGCGCCCGTCACCGCCGGACTTCCGGTCATCGTGGTCATCGGGCGGCCTCCTCGGCGAGCTCGGTCAGTACGGCTGTGACGAGGTTGCGCATCAATGTCACCTTGTATCCGTTGTCGGGCAGCGCCTCGGCGGCGGCCAGCTCGGCGTCGGCCG
Organism: Streptomyces sp. NPDC000151; assembly: GCF_040301705.1. Taxonomy (NCBI): domain Bacteria; kingdom Bacillati; phylum Actinomycetota; class Actinomycetes; order Kitasatosporales; family Streptomycetaceae; genus Streptomyces; species Streptomyces sp. NPDC000151. The sequence goes on from NZ_JBEPFC010000040.1 coordinate 25,424, forward strand.
CTGCGGCGAAGGCTTCGGCGGTCGCCGGGCCACCGGTCAGCAGCCGCTCGGCCGTCGCCGCACGCCACGGCCGGGACGCCACCGCGCCGAAGGCGAGGCGTACTTCGCGTACGGTCCCGTCCTCCTGGACGTCCAGGGCGGCGGCGACCGAGCCGATGGCGAAGGCGTAGGACGCCCGCTCGCGCACCTTGCGGTACCGCGAGACGGTGGCGACCGGCGCCGGCGGCAGGGTGACGCCGGTGATCAGCGCGCCGGCCGGCAGGGCGGTCTCCAAATGGGGGGTGTCGCCCACGGGGAGGTAGAACTCCGAGAGTGGCAACTCCCCCGGCCCGTCGGCCGTTTCGTACGTCACCACCGCGTCGAACGCGCTGAGCGCGACCCCCATGTCCGAGGGATGGGTAGCCACGCAGTGCGCGGAGGCGCCGAGGATCGCGTGGTTGTGGTGCTCGCCCTCGATGGCGGGGCAACCGCTGCCGGGGACGCGCTTGTTGCACGGCTTGGCGGTGTCGGCGAAGTAGCCGCAGCGGGTGCGCTGGAGCAGATTCCCGCCGACCGTCGCCATGTTGCGCAGCTGCCCCGAGGCACCGGCCAGCACGGCCTGCGCCAACGCCGGGTAACGACGCCTTACTTCAGGGTGCGCGGCGAGATCGCTGTTCGTCACGGTCGCACCGATGTGCAGACCGCCGTCCCCCGTCACCTCGATCCGGTCGAGGGGCAGGTCCCGTACGTCGACGAGCAGCGCGGGCCGCTCCACGCCGGTCTTCATCAGGTCGACGAGGTTGGTGCCGCCGCCGAGGAAGCGCGCGTCGGGGTCGACGCCGAGCAGCGCGACCGCGCCGGGGACGTCGAGGACGCGCTGGTAACCGAATTCCCTCATACCGCCGCCTCCACTCCGGCCGCGCGCGCGACCGCCTGGACGATGGACACGTACGCTCCGCAGCGGCACAGGTTGCCGCTCATCCGTTCCCGGATCTCGTCGGCGGTGAGCGGCGGCGGTCCCGCTTCGGGCCGCACGTCGTCGGTCACGGCGCTCGGCCAGCCCGCCGCGTGCTCCTCGATCACGGCGAGGGCCGAACAGATCTGTCCGGGCGTGCAGTAGCCGCACTGGTAACCGTCGAGGTCGACGAACGCCTGCTGCACCGGGTGCAGTTGGTCGCCGTCCGCCACGCCCTCGATGGTGGTGATCTCGCGCCCCTCGGCGGCCACCGCGAGCTGCAGACAGGAAACGGCCCGCCGCCCGTCGAGCAGCACCGTGCAGGCACCGCACTGCCCCTGGTCGCACCCCTTCTTCGTACCCGTCAGATCGAGCCGCTCGCGCAGCGCGTCGAGCAGGGTGGTGCGGTGGTCGACGGGCAGCGTGTACTTCTCTCCGTTGACGTGCAAGGTGATGGCGCTGGACGTCGATGGGGCCATGAACAGCCTTCTTTCGCGTGTGTGGTGCGCGGTTTCCGTATGTGGTGCGCGGTTTTCGCGTATGTGGTGCGCGGTGGGTATCGGCCTGGGATACACGGTGGACGACTGGACGCGGGGCGGTGGCGGTGGTCGGCACGGCCGGGCGGCGGACCGTACGGTCCCGTCACACAGAAGGATCTGATCCGGTCTCGGTCACCACCGGCCGTCCACTCCCCCGCATCTGCCGCTATGGTGAGTCTAAGCGGACAACTGTCCGTAACCATGGAACCTATCGGACAGCTGTCCGCTTAGCAAGGCCCGCCCGGCGGTGGTTCCCGTCCGCGGTTCTCGGAAGGAGGACGAGTGCAGCAGCGGAACGACCCACCACTGCGCTCGGACGCGCAACGGAATCGCGAGCGCATCCTGGAAGTGGCACTGACCGAACTGACGCGCTCGGCGGACGCCCCGCTGAGCGCGATCGCGAAGAAGGCCGGCGTCGGTCAGGGGACCTTCTACCGCAACTTCCCCAACCGCGAGGCGCTCGTCCTGGAGGTCTACCGCTACGAGATGCAGCAGGTCGCCGACGCCGCGGCCCAGCTGCTCGAAACCCGCCCGCCGGACCAGGCGCTGCGGGAGTGGATGGACCGCCTCGCCCAGTACGCCATGGCCAAGGCCGGCCTGGCCGACGCGATGCGCAGGGCCACCTGCTCCCAGGGCAGCCTGGCCGGCCTGGGCCACGCCCCGCTGACCGCGGCCGTCACGCTCCTGCTGACGGCGAACGAGGAGGCCGGCACCATCCGCCCGGGGGTGACCCCCGACGACTTCCTGCTCGCCATCGCCGGCCTCTGGCAGATCGGCGCCCACGGCGACTGGCAGTCCCGCGCCACCCGCCTCCTGGACCTCGTCATGGCGGGCCTCCGCGCCGGCGCACCGGGGCGGTCCTGAGCACCACTCGCCCGGCCCGCCCGACCCGTCCGGCCTCAGACCGCCTTCGCCCCAGGACACTGCGCTGACCGGGGACCCTCGCGGACTCCGGGTCGGGCTGGGGGCTGGGCCGGGCCGTGCCCGCGGCCGTACTCAGGAGGAGCTGCGGTGCTCAGGAGGAGTTGCCGCGCTCAGGAGGAGCGGCGCAGCCAGTCGTCGAAGCGGGTGCGGGCCAGGCGGGCGCGTCCGTCGTCGGGGACGAGGCTGCGTTCTGCCAGGTCGGAACCGAAGTAGTGGGCGTGCGGGTCGGCGACGACCGTACGCGGGTCGTTCCCCGCGCGCAGCGCTTCGGCGACGCACTCGTCGAAGCGGAACACCTGGGGCCCGGCCACCTCGATGGTCCCCTTCAGTGGGGTCTCCACGGCGGCCCTGGCAACCGCTTCGGCGACGTCGACGGCCGCGATGGGCTGGAAGAGCACGGGCGGCACGCGCACGGTGTCGCCGTCGGTGGCGGTGTCGGCGATGCCCTTGACGAACTCGAAGAACTGCGTCGCCCGGACGATCGAGTAAGGGACCGGCCCCTGTTTGATCAGCTGCTCCTGGGCCACCTTCGCCCGGAAGTAGCCGTTGTCGGGCAGGTCGTCGATGCCGACGATCGACAGCGCCACGTGGTGCGCCACGCCCGCCGTCTGCTCGGCAGCCAGCAGGTTGCGGGTGGAGGTGGTGAAGAAGTCCAGCACGGCCGACGCCTCGAAGGAGGGTGAGTTGGTCACGTCCACGACCACTTGGGCGCCGGCCAGCGCGGCGGCGAGGCCCTCGCCGGTGAGGGTGTTGACGCCCGTGCCGGGCGCGGCGGGCACCGCCTCGTGCCCACGGTCGTTGAGCTTGCCGACCACCTTGCTGCCGATGAGGCCGGTACCTCCGATGACCACGATCTTCACGCCGCGCACTCCTCGCGTTGACTCGCTCTGACCTGCTCTGGCCTGCTCTTACGGCCGGGGGGCGCGCAGGTGTGCGCGCCGCTTCAGTTCCTCGTCGTCGACCAGGACGAGCATGGGCTGTCCCGGCACGCAGAGCATGGTGACGAGGAAGCGCAGGCGTGTGTCGGTGCTGTTGCTGCCGTCCTGGTAGTGGATGACGTCCCCGCCCGGCTCCCAGAACGTCTCCCCGGCGCGGACGATCCGCTCCGGCTCGCCTTCCAGCTCGAAGCGCATCTCGCCCTCCAGCACGTAGCCGAAGGCCGGTCCGGGGTGCCGGTGCGGCGGGGTGCCCGGGTCACCGGGCGGGTATTCGATCTGTACGGTCATCACGTGCGCGCCCTCCGGGATGGCGGGCGGAGTGGCCTCCTGCAGCACGGTGAGCGCGGTCTTCCACGCCTCCGAGCGCGGGTGCTCCCCTGTTTCGGGCATAGCGGGTCTCCTCCTGCAGTGCGGCGCGGAGTCGGCGGTGGCACCTGGCCCATAGGGAAGTCCCATTGTTCAGAGCCCCAACGTGCTCGGTGAGCGCCGATCCGGACACGTTCCTGACCTGACACCGCACTGGGGCGCGGCCGGTCGACCGGCCGCACCCGAGTGAGCGGAGCGCCGACGGTCACGGCGTCTGTGCCGACCGCCCCGACCGTGACTTCATCAACGGCTGGATGCGCGTGCCGAAGTTCTCGACTCCTTCGAGGAAGTCGTCGAAGACCAGCATGATTCCCTTGGTGCCGGGGACCCCGGCGATCTCGTCCAGCATCTTCGCGACACTCTCGTACGAGCCGACGAGCGTCCCCATGTTGAAGTTCACCGCGCCCTCGGGCAAGGCGATGGTCCGGGCGGTGGCAGAGGCGTCGTCCGTCGCGTCCGCGGCCGTCTCCCCCGCCATGTACGCCAGCGCCGCGTGGTCGGCGTTGTCGTGATAGTCCAGCCACTTCGCACGGGCGGCCTCGTCGGTCTCGTCCGCGATGACCATGAACAGTGACATCGCCCCGACATCGCGGCCGGTCGTCCGCGCCGCGTCCACGAGCGCGGCAGTGGTGTCCGAGACCGCGAGCGGGGTGTTGACACCGCGGCCCAGGACGAAGTTGTAGTCCGCGTGCTCGGCGGCAAACCGCATTCCCGTGCCGCTCTGACCGGCGGCAACGACATCGATGTGGCCGTCCGCCGGACGCGGGGACAGCACGCAGCCGTCCATCTCGTAGAACTCCCCCTTGAAGTCGCTGACGCCCTCGCTCCACAGCTCCTTCATCACGGTGACGTACTCGACGGCCCGGGCGTAGCGGTTCTCGAAATGCTCGTCCCCGGGCCACAGGCCCATCTGGGTGTACTCACCGGGCGCCCAGCCGGTGACGATGTTGACCCCGAACCGCCCGGGAGCGATGGAGTCGACCGTGGCCGCCATGCGCGCGACGATCGCGGGCGGCAGGGCGAGGATCGGCGTGGAGGCGTACAGCTTGATGCGCTCGGTCACGGCGGCCAGGCCGGCCATCAGTGTGAACGATTCGAGACAGTGGTCCCAGAACTCCGTCTCGCCGCCGAAGCCCTTGAACTTGATCATCGACAGGGCGAAGTCGAGTCCGTGCTCCTCGGCCTTCTGCACGACGGCCTTGTTCAGCTCGAAGGTCGGCATGTACTGCGGCGAACTCTTCGATATGAGCCAGCCGTTGTTACCGATCGGAATGAAAACGCCAATGTCCATACCGCTCCTCAACGGGTCGGGGGGAGCCATGCAGGGGCTCCCCGCCATGATCGCAAAGTTGCCTGTGACCCAACTGGTCTGCTCCCGGTCACCCACTCCGGGTGATGCGGCTCGGCGGGATCGGCTGCGGAATAGAGCATCAGCGGGGGCCGCGGTCCTGCCCGGGGCGGGGCCGCCGTCGACAGGGAGCGTACTGATGACCACTTCGACGAAGACCGGCCGTAGCGACCCGCCCGACGACACCCGCGGCCGGGAGAAACTGTGGGGCCCCTATCTCAGCGAACGGCAGTGGGGAACCGTTCGCGAGGACTACAGCGCCGGGGGCGACGCCTGGTCCGCCTTCCCGCACGACCACGCGCGTTCCCGCGCCTACCGATGGGGCGAGGACGGACTCGGTGGCATCTGCGACGAGAAGCAGCGGCTGTGCTTCGCGCTCGCGTTGTGGAACGGACGTGATCCGATCCTGAAGGAGCGTGCCTTCGGGCTGACGAACGGCGAGGGCAACCACGGCGAGGACGTCAAGGAGTACTACTTCTACCTCGACAGCACGCCCAGCCATTCGTACCTGAAGTACCTGTACAAGTACCCGCAGGACGAGTTCCCGTACAACGACCTGGTGGCGACCAATCGGGCACGCGGCCGCCACGAGTTCGAGTACGAGTTGCTGGACACCGGAGTCTTTGACGACGACCGTTACTTCGACGTCACCGTCGAGTACGCCAAGGCATCGCCCGAGGACATACTGATCCGGATCACTGCCGAGAACCGCGGGCCCGACGAAGCCACCCTGCACCTCCTGCCGACCCTCTGGTTCCGCAACACCTGGTCCTGGGAGGACAGCCACGGCCACGGCGGCAGCCACGGCCACGACGCCACGAAACCGCGGCTGTCCGCGTCCCGCGGCCCGGTGGGTACCACCGCTGTCCGGGCCGACCATCCTGCGCTGGGCAGTTACGAGCTGCGGTGCGGCGGGCAGGTACCACTGCTGTTCACCGGGAACGACACCAACACCGAGCGGCTGTCCGGCACGCCCAACGCGTCGCCGTACGTGAAGGACGGCATCGGCCGCTGTGTGGTCAACGGCGAGGAGACGGCGGTCGACCCCGGGCAGCAGGGAACCAAGGCCGCCGCGCACTACGTACTCTCGGTCCCGGCCGGCGGTGCCGAGACCATTCGCCTCCGCCTCTCCCCCGCAGGCTCCTCGATGCCACTGTCAGAGGACTTCGACACGGTGTTCCGCGACCGGCAGGCCGAGGCCGACGCCTTCTTCCGCGAGCTGACCCCGGACGGCGCGGGCGAGGACGAGGCGCGGGTGCTGCGCCAGGCACTGGCCGGGCTGCTGTGGTCGAAGCAGTACTACTCCTTCGACCTGGAGACCTGGCTGGCCGAGCACGGCCTCGATCCCTGGACCGCGCCGGGCCGCGCCGTACGCAACGGCGGGTGGTTCCACATGGCGTGCGACGACATCGTCTCCATGCCGGACAAGTGGGAGTACCCCTGGTTCGCCGCGTGGGACCTGGCCTTCCACACCGTGGCGCTCTCCGTGGTCGACCTGCCCTTCGCCAAGGAGCAGCTGGAACTGCTGTTGCGGGACACCTACCTGCACCCCAACGGCCAAGTCCCCGCGTACGAATGGAACTTCGGCGACGTCAACCCGCCCGTCCACGCCTGGGCGGCGTACTTCATCTACACGCTGGAAGAACTGCGCACGGGCAATGCCGACCGGGCTTTCCTGGACCGCGTCTTCCAGAAACTGCTGACCAACTTCACCTGGTGGGTCAACCGCAAGGACCCCAGCGGCCGCAACCTCTTCCAGGGCGGCTTCCTGGGCCTCGACAACATCGGTGTGTTCGACCGCAGCGCCCAGCTGCCCACCGGCGGGTACCTGGAACAGGCCGACGGGACCGCGTGGATGGCCCTGTACTGCCAGACCATGCTCCAGATCGCGCTGGAGCTCGTCCAGCACGACCCCACCGGCTACGAGGACCACGTGCTCAAGTTCGCCGAGCACTTCCTGTGGATCTCGGCTGCCATGGAACGCACCGGCGGGGACGGCCTGTGGGACGAGGAGGACGGGTTCTTCTACGACGTGCTCCGGCTGCCGGACGGGCAGGCGACGCGTCTGAAGGTCCGCTCCATGGTGGGACTGCTGCCGCTCTGCGCGGCGACCGTACTGCAGCCCGGGCAGCTGGCCGGCGTGTACGGCCTGGGCGACCGGCTGCGCCGCTTCGTCGACCGCCACCCCTCCCTGGCGCCCGGCCTCGCGGAGGCGATGGCGGGGGCCGAGGGCGGACCACGGCTGCTGTCCGTCGTCGACGAGAAGAGGCTGGTCCGCGTCCTGGCACGGCTGCTGTCCGAGGACGAGTTCCTCAGTCCGTACGGCATCAGGGCGCTCTCGCGGTACCACGCGGACCACCCCTACACCTTCCGCGTCGACGGCACGGAGCACCGTGTCGGTTACCTGCCTGCCGAGTCCGACTCCGGGATGTTCGGCGGCAACTCCAACTGGCGTGGGCCCGTGTGGTTCCCCACCAACGCCCTCATCATCCGCGGGCTGCTCAACCTCTACGCGTTCCACGGTGACGATCTCACCGTGGAGTGCCCGACCGGCTCCGGCGTCCGGATGAACCTCTTCGAGGTCGCGAGCGAGATCTCCACCCGTCTCACCCGCCTCTTCCTGCGTGATGCGGAGGGGCACCGGCCCATGTACGGCGGCCAGCGGAAGTTCCAGGACGACCCGCACTGGCGCGACCTGCTCTCCTTCCACGAGTACTTCCACGGCGACAATGGCGCGGGCATCGGCGCCGCACATCAGACCGGCTGGACCGGCCTGGTCGCCACGTTGATGACGCTCTTCGGCACCCTCGCGCCCGAGCACTTCCGCACCGGTCCGGGCGGGAAGGGAACACCGGCACCCGGAGCCGAGGAGACGTCCGGCTCCGGCAGCAAGGAGACGTGATGAGCCCACTCCCGGAACAGCCCATCATCCACGAGGTCAACACTCGCGTGTGGCTGCGCGAGGTGCAGCGGAGCATCGGACGCCCGGTCGGCCTCGACGGCGTCCCGAAGGACGCCTGGGACCGGATCGCCCCGCACGGCATCGACGCCGTCTGGCTCATGGGGGTATGGGAACGCAGCGGCGTAGGCCGCGACATCGCGCTGCGGGACCCCGAGCTGCGCCGCTCGTTCACCGAGGCGCTGCCGGACGTCCGGGACGACGACATCGCCGGTTCCCCGTACTGCGTACGCTCCTACACCGTCGACGAGGCGCTCGGCGGAGCGGCGGGACTGGCCGCCGCGCGTACCGAGCTGGCCGGGCGCGGCATCGGCCTGCTGCTCGACTACGTACCCAACCACGTCGCGCCGGACAGCCCGTGGCTGACCGAGCACCCCGAGTACTTCGTGCGCGGAACCGTCGACGACCTGGGCCGCGACCCGGCCGCCTACCTCGAAGCAGGCGGACAGGTCTTCGCCCGTGGCCGGGACCCCTTCTTCCCGCCCTGGCCGGACGTGGTGCAGCTCAATGCCTTTCGGCCCGGCATGCGGGAGGCCACGGCCGACGTGCTGACGCGCATCGGAGGGATGTGCGACGGGGTGCGCTGTGACATGGCGATGCTGCTGATGAACGACGTCTTCGCACGGACCTGGGGGCACCTTGCCGGTCCCCCACCGGACTCCGAGTTCTGGCCCGCCGTCCTGGCCGCCGTCCGGCAGCGCCGGCCCGGCATGACATTCATCGCCGAGGCGTACTGGGACCTCGAATGGGCCCTGCAGCAACAGGGCTTCGACTACTGCTACGACAAGCGCCTGTACGACCGGCTGCTGCACGAGCGGGCGGTTTCGGTGTTCCAGCACCTGCAGGCGGACGTGAGCTACCAGCGGCGTCTCGTACGGTTCCTGGAGAACCATGACGAACCCCGGGCCGCGTCGGTCATGGGCGCTTCCGAGGAGCGTGCGGCAGCCGTTGCCGTCGCTACGCTGCCCGGCGCGACGCTGTGGCACGAAGGCCAGTTCACCGGGCGCCGGACGCGCCTGCCCGTGTTCCTCACCCGGCGCCCCGACGAACCGTCCGACGCCGATCTGCAGGCATTCCACGAGCAGCTCCTGGCCGCCGTGCACCGCAGCGGCATGCGCACGGGACACTGGGAACCGCTGCACTGCGAAGGCTGGGCCGACAACCCGACCCATCACGACCTGCTCGCCTGGGGCTGGCGGGGCACCGCGGGCACGTTCCTGACCATCGTCAACCTCTCCGCGCACGGTTCCCAGGCCAGGATCCGCCTGCCGTGGCCCGACCTCGGCACCGCCACCTGCCGGCTGGCGGACCTGCTGGACGGCACCCGCTACGAGCGCCCCGGCAGCGAACTGACCGGCCCCGCCTTCTACGTCGACCTGGCCGCCTGGCGCACCCACGTCTTCACGGTCGAAACACGCCGATCACCTTCCGGGGCGGCCGCACTGAGCAGGGCGCCGATCCCGTAGACGACGAGGCCGGTCAGGAAGCAACGTTTGCGGCCGTAGCGGTCGGTGAGTTTGCCGCCGGGGATCACCAGCGCCGCGATCACGAGCAGGACCCGGCCGCTGCGGCAGCACAGGCAGGCACGCTCAGCGACCTGTCCGCGTCAAGGGTCCGCCTGCGGCACGGCCGCTGCCTCACCCGGGCCGGGTGACACCGGAAACCCGGTTGGTGGGTTGTGTCGGCTCTCAGGGTCGATCCGGTCGGCTTGCGGGGACGTTGGGCCCCGGCCCCCCGCCTCCTGTCTCCGGCCCCTGGCCGACCGCGAAGGGCCGCTCCTGTGCGAGTACGTACCCCGTGGCAATGCTCAGGACGACCGCGGCGAAAAACAGGATGAGCCAGGACAGCATCGTGAAGACGGAGCCGAGCGGTCCGTAGCGCTGCACGCTCAGCTCGAGCGAGTGCGGCAGCCAGAGCCCGGACGCGCCGGTGAATGCCACCACAGCACCGCCGGTCACCAGGGCCCCGGGGAAGAGCGGACGCCAGCCGATCCGGCCGGCCAGCAGCAGGTGCTGGGTCCACCACCACAGCAGGACCGTCACCAGCAGCTGGAGCGGGACACCCAGTACGGGCCCCACGCCGAAGCCCGAGCGCAGCATTCCCTGGCACACCAGCGCCGTCGTCCACACGACGAGCCATGTGAACCAGCGCCAGACCGCGACGCGTACTCCCGAACGCGGCAGCTGCCAGGACCGCTCACACAGCCGTTGCAGGGCCCGGACGAGGCCGGTGGCGGACACGAGTGTGACCAGTACGCCGACGGCTCCCCAGGTTTCCCGCGCCCCCGGGCCCCCTCGGTACACCCCGTCCACCTGGCGGACGACAGCAGCCGGCGCACCGAAGACGGAGCGCAGCGAAGCGAGCAGCTCGGCGCGTATGGTCCCCGGGAAATAGGTGGCGATCGCGAACAGCATGGGCAGTGCGGTCAGGAACGCCTGCGCGGCCAGGCGGGTCGCGTTGTCCAGGACGCCGACGCGCCTGAGTTGCTGCGCGAGACGGTGGGCGAAGGGCAGGACACGCGAGAGCATTCCGGCCGGCCTGCCGCGCCGGTGCCACCACACGATCACTCCTCGATGAGGCTGGGCTGGAGCTGGTCCCATTCAGCAGCCGGAACCGCCAGGCCGCGTCCTCCGCAGCGGGTGAGGTACCCCGGAAACCGATCACGTAGTGTGAGCCGGACGAGGTACGACCTACGTCCCTTCGCTGATGCGTTGAATGCGGGCGTGACAGCGGTGACCGGCACCGCCCGCAGGTCGTCGCTCGGGCGGACATCGCGCCACCCCTCAGCCTCCCTCCGGTCTTGCGGCACGGCACCTCGACGAGCGTCCCAACAGGTCGGACTTCCCTGGTCCATCGCGAAGCACCCATCGTCTCGGGTGAGCAGGAGCCCGGTGTATCGACCGTTTCTGCTCAGCAGGCGCACCACACCAAGTGACCGGGTGGAGCGCTAGACTGCGGTCCCCCGTCCATCGGCTGGGGAGGGAGCGGACATGGAGATCAAGCCGCAGGCAGCTGTCATTCCCAAGGACACCGGCCACCTCGAACAGGGTAAGTACGGGCCCGTTTTCCCCAAGACTCCCGCCTGCTACGGATTCACTATCGTAGCGAGGGTCAAACCGGGTCGCGCCGACGTCGTGCGGGAATACGGCCACTCGCTGGCCAAAGCACTGGAACAAGACCCCTCTCTCCTCGCACCGTTGAAGCTGCACTATCTGCGATGGGTGCTTTTCGACGACGACACGCGTTTCATGTACCAGGGGATCTTCGACACCGACTTCGACAAGTACACCGAGGACGCGATCGCGCTCTTCTCGAAGTCCGGCGTGAACACGGTCTTCGAGAACCTGGAGGGGTTTCCCGAGGATTGGCAGACCAACCCCGATGCCTTCGTCAGGTTCGTGCGGGAGCATCACTGTCCGAGCTTCATCGAGTATGGCGAGTATCCCTACGTGACGGCGGACGAGATCAAGAAGGCTCTGCACGTCAAGAGCGCCCTGTCCGAGATGCTCGACCAGTTGCAGTGAGGCCGGGACCCGGCACTGCGGTGTGAGCGGGCCGCCGCACCGAAGCACCGCCGCGATCGGAGACGATCGACATGAGCAAGGCCAGGACAGCGCGCGTCTACAACCAGCGGCACCGCCCACGGGCGTACACCCCGGGCGGACGGCGGGTGAGCATCTACGTTTCGTGGAGCTATCCGGCCGAGGCCGGCCGGTATGCGGTGGAGCTGGACAACCGCTTCTCAACGATGACCGAGGTCAGGCGAGCAGCGTGGCCGGCTTACGAGGACCCCCAGTGGTCCGACCCCTATCGGTTCCAGCAAGGCATCGCCGGGTCGTTGGAACTGTTCTTCCGGGCCTGGGTGCCGTTCCAGGATTTCGTCGAGGACGTCACGGGACATCCCGTGCCGGTGTACCAGCGCATCGACCAGGCCGGTTTCCCAACGCCCCTGGACGAGCGCGTACTGGCGGACACGGACGTCTTGTTCGTGTTCGGACTGGACCACATGATCACCGAGCAGGAGGCGCAGCCCGGGGAGATCGAGGCTCTGCGGCACTTCCTGGCCCGCGAGGACGCCCGCCTGGTGCTCGGCCCCCACCACGACGTCGGAGCCTCGGACGACCCGTCGGAACGGGAGATGGAATACCGCCACCACCGCGATCCACTGGTGCCCCGCCAGCAGCGCTTCGCCACCTACGCCAGGGACCTGATGAAGGGCCTGGGCATACCGGCCGTGAATCGTTACGGCCTGCGCCCCGCCACTGAGGAGGGCAACCGGATCGCTCCCCTGTCCACCGTTGCGGACCTGGACACCAAGGGCTGGCTGGACGGGGTGCGGAATTTCAACTTTCACATGCATCTGCCGCACTACGAGGTGCTGACCGACGGCTCGGACTCCCTCCGCGTCCTGGCCAGGCAGCCGATCGATATGTCCAGGCCGCATCCGTTCACCGAGGCCGGCAACACCGAGTTCAACATGTTCCTGTGGATGCCCCCACGCGGTGACCGGGCCGGCGACGTGCTGCTGGCGGACTCAACGATTTTCAGTTCCCTGTTCGGTGGTGATGACAGCCTGCGCAGTTTCTGGCGCAACCTCGTTTCGAAGTAGGACCGCAGGGAGGCGCACTGTGAGCAGGCCAAGGGAAGCCGAACCGGAACTGGAACTGGAACTGGATGACATTCAGCGTGGGGCCCTCAGCCCCCGGCCGACCCCCTACGCCGCGACGTATCTCCTCTTCCGTATCGACGACCGCGTCCACGGACGGGAACTGATGCGCAGGGTGAGCACAGCGGTGACCTCTGCCGCCGACTCCGTCAGCCCGCTCGGCCCGACATGGGTCAGTGTGGCCGTCACCTGTGCCGGCCTGTCGGCCCTCGGTGTGCCGCGCTCGTCGCTGGACACTTTCGCCTGGGAGTTCCGGCAAGGCATGGCGGCCCGCGCCAAGGCGCTCGGCGACGTCGGCGCAAGCAGCCCGGAGAACTGGGAGGCACCGCTGGGCAGCTCGGACGTCCACGTGGCGCTCACAGCGGTCGCGCCCGACCCGCTGCTCCTGGCAGCGGCCCTCGACCGGGCCCGCCCGGCCTATGACCGCCTCCCTGGGGTGACGGCCGTCTGGCGGCAGGACTGCTACGCCCTGCCCACCGAGACCGAGCACTTCGGCTACCGGGACGGCGTCAGCCACCCGGCCATCGAGGCAAGCGGCATCCCCGGGTCGAACGCTCTGGAAGTTCCCCTCAAAGCAGGGGAGTTCATCCTGGGCTACCGGGACGAACTCGGCGGCATCCAGACCCCTCAGCCGGACGTTCTGGGCCGTAACGGCAGCTACGCGGTCTTTCGCAAGCTGCATCAGCAGGTCGCCGGCTTCCGGCGCTACCTGAAGGACAACTCCACAGGACCCGCCGACGAGGAACTGATCGCTGCCAAGGTCATGGGCCGCTGGCGCAGCGGAGCCCCCTTGGCACTCGCGCCGCAGCGTGATGACCCAGAACTCGGCGCCGACCCGCACCGCCGTAACACCTTCCTGTACGAGCGCGACGATCCGACGGGCTTCGACACGCCCCGCGGCTGCCATATCCGACGGGCCAACCCGCGGGACGCCTCGGTGGCCGGAGAGGTACGGCTGCACCGAATGATCCGGCGCGGTGCCGTCTACGGACCGCCGCTGCCTGAAGGAGTCCTGGAGGACGACGGAGCAGACCGCGGCCTGATGTTCGCCTTCATCGGCGCACACCTGGGGCGCCAGTTCGAGTTCGTGCAGTCGCAGTGGATCAACGACGGCGTCTTCTTCGGAGGAAACGACGCCAAGGACCCGGTCGTCGGATCCGCGGACGGCACCACCGGTTACACCATCCCCCGACGGCCGGTGCGACGCCGCCTGGCCGCCCTGCCCCAGTTCGTCGTCACCCGCGGCGGGGAGTACTGCTTCCTGCCGAGTCTGAGCGCCCTGCGCTGGCTCGGCGACCTTCGCGACTGACAGGCCGCAACGGATCGCCGCGCCGCCGACCGAAGACGCTCCGGAGCCCGAGGGGACGTTCAATGGACACCCTGCATCTGGTACTCAACGCCGTCACCGTTATCTTCATCGCTGCCACAATGTTCGCCGCCGGCCTGGGAGCCACCCTCACCGGTTTGCGCGGCGTCTTCACCAACGCGCCACTGCTGATACTGGCATTGCTCGCCAACATGGTGATCCTTCCGTTGCTCGGCTGGGGCCTGGGCGCGCTGCTCAGCCTCCCATCGGCCGCGTTCGTCGCACTGATCCTGGTCGCGTCCTCGCCGGGCGGCCCCTTCGGGGCAAAACTGGCCATGGTGCAGAAGGGCGATGTGGTCGGAGGCGCGGCGATGCAGGTCCTGCTCGCCGCGGTCGGCAGCATCACCTTCGCGCCGACCGTCAACGCCCTGCTCACCGCCGCCGATGTCGGCACCAACGTCTCTCTCGACGTAGGGGCACTGATCCGCACCGTCGCCCTTCTCCAGCTGGTGCCCTTCGCCATCGGACTGCTCCTGCGCCGCTACGCCACGGACACCGCCCGGGCATGGCACCCCACCGCGACCAAGGTCTCCAACATCACATTCCTGGTAGTCCTCGCAGGCATGCTGTTGGGTAACTGGAAGGACGTGGTGGCCCTCCTCGGCTCACTCACTCTCCTCGCGGGATTCCTTCTCGCGGCTGCCGCCTTCGCCATCGGAACGCTGCTGGCGACGGGACCGGCGGAACGCCGAACCACCATGGGAGGCGTCGCCTCCGTCCGCAACGCCGGCCCCGCCCTCGCCGCAATCGGCATCGCCTTCAACAACCAACCCGCCATCCTGGGCGCACTCGCCGGGATCCTGCTCAGCGGGCTGGTAGCGGTCCTGCCGGTCGCCACCATCCTCAGCGGCCGACGAAACGCCCCCACACCGCTCGCCGAACCGAGCAAGAAGACCAGCGAGGCAGAGGCGCCTCGATAACCCGAGCCTCCCGAGCTGAGATTCCGCCCGGCCGGAGGGCCGACGCCGACCTGTTGTTCACGGCGTCAAGCCGAGGAATTCCCAGTGTGCTTGAGGTTGGGCGCCGCTGAGCCATTTCCCGCAGTTCTGCAGGACCATCGGGCTTGAGGTGATGTGCTGGGTACCTGTGCTGAGATCACGCAGGAACCGGTCGATCGGCCCGCGCCGGATCGCCGCCGTCCCCGCCCATCGGTGCACCGTATGACCCACGTCCTGCACGGTCCACGTCGCGTGGTTGAGCGCCAGCCTGAGCAGCGTGTCCTGCTCGGTACTCAGCAACTCGCCCGCGTCCAGGGTGGCTTCGATGCCCTGCCATACCTCCATCGCCCACGCCCGCGCCGAACGGAGCTTGGCTTCGGCGGTGGCGTACTCCGCGTGGAACTGCGCGGTGTCGACGGCGGCGTTACGCGTGCCGGACTTTGCCGCGGCGACCCACTTCAGCTCATCGAGCAGGCGGCGCCCGACGCCGAACGCCCAGCCGGTGTGCCCGATCGCGGACATGTTGACCAGGCCGAGGCGGTAGATCGCGCCACCGTTGGCCGGGGTCGTCGTTGTAGCGAGATAAGTGTGCGTCTTCGGGACATACGCATCGGCGCAGTGGTAGTCAATGCTGTGCGTCGCGCGCAGCCCGAGCACATCCCAGTTGTCGACGAGCTCCACCTGCGACTTCGGCATCGCCAGCACCCGCAGCTCCCCGGTGCCCTCGACCTGGATCGCACTGTGGATGTGGGTGGCGTGCGCCATACCGGAGGCGAACTGCCAACGGCCACTCACCAGGTAGCCACCCTCCACGGGGACGGCCCGGCCGGGCCGGGTGCCATGACCGGCCAATAGCGCGTGATCCCCGCCCGCGACGTCCGGGAACAAGTCGGCCGCCGCAACGGCATCGAGATAGGCCGCAGTGGTGCCGGTCATCAATTGCAGCGCCAGCATCGTCCAACCGGCCGCGGCATCGTGGTAGCTGATCCGCTCGACCGTCTCGATCAGTTGGCGCGGCGAGAACTCGTAACCGCCGAGGTTCTGCGGCAGTTCGGCCCGGACCACCCCGGCGTCCAGCAGCGCCCGCGCGGTGTCCTCGGTAAGTCTGCCGAGCTTTTCGGCCTCGTCCGCGTTCGCCTCCAGCGCTCCGCCGAGTGCCTCGATTCGCTCGAGCATCGCGGGAAATTCCGGGCTGACATGTAATCCGGCCGAGACCGCCATGGGTGGTCGCTCCTCGATATCCGTATGACTACTGAGTCAGCGTCACTTTAGCCCTACGCGGCGCACCCGACGTGGCGTACGCCGCGCATGGGGCCGCTCGTGCTGATGACCGGCGGCGGGCGGGGCGTCGCCGCCCGAGGGGGTCTGCCGGACGGCGTCACGGTCGCACCGCGCACGGAACGGCGAGCGGTCATCCGGTGTCGTCGGGGGGCCGGCCGAGCACTGTACGCGAGGCCCTCCACAGGCCCCACCAGTCGCCTGCACAACATCTCCACGGTGAGGCGCTCCGTTACCTGACCATGACATGGCGATCTTGACAGTTGCTGCCATTGCGCAAGTAGGTTCAGTACGAAACGACTTCACTGAAAACCGGCGTCCCTACGCCGGGAGAAGGGACGCCCATGGGTTCCCACGCCCGCCCCAACCGAATACACCGGACCGGCGTCAGAATCGCGACGGTGGCGCTTTTCGGAGCCGCCCTGCCGCTCACCGCCGGCGGCCTCGCCGAGGCGGCCACCCCCGGCGCCACGCATTCCGCCGACGAGAACGGCCGGCAGAGCGTTGCGGCCACCACTTCCGCCGACCAGAACCAGGACGCGAAGGACCAGACCGCCCCAAAAATCCACACCGACCACGCCTTCCTGCTGGACGCCCGCGACGGCAGCCAGGAACGGGAGCTGTGGGCCGGGGCCAAGGCGGACGAGAGCGTGCCGATGGCCAGTACCACCAAGATCATGACCGCCTTGGTGGTACTGAAGCACCCGGAGTGGATGAACCGGCAGATCACGGTGAAGCAGGAGTACCGCGACTACGTCCAGAACAACGGCAGCAGCACCGCCGACCTCCAGACCGGCGACAAGCTGACCGTCAAGCAGATGCTGTACGCCATGCTGCTCCCCTCCGGCGGCGACGCTGCGATGGCCCTGGCCGACAACTACGGCTCCGGGGACACCATGGACGCGCGGATCGCCGACTTCGTGCACCAGATGAACGCCGAGGCGCAGCAACTCGGCCTGACCGGCACACACTTCGACACGTTCGACGGCATCTCGCACGGCAACAACCACAGCACCGCCCGCGACCTGGCCAAGCTCGGCCAGCGCGCGATGCTGCAGCCGCTGTTCGCCGACGTCGTGAAGAACAAGCAGTTCAAGACCGAGGCCCCGGCAGCCAACGGCCATACCCGGTACTACACCTGGACCAACAGCAACGAGCTGCTGAGCAGCTACGACGGTGCCCTTGGCATCAAGACCGGCAGTGGTCCGGAGGACGGCTACTGTCTCGTCTTCGCCGCCGAGCGGAACAACCGCACCCTGGTCGGCGCGATTCTCAAGGACGACACGGACCAGGGCCGCTTCGACGACGCCATCAAGATGCTCGACTGGGGCTTCGCCCACTGAGCAGGCAGCGTGCCCGGCGCTGAGCGGGCACCGCGTGCAGCACCGCAGACCCCGCCTCGTAGTCTGGCTTCGGGGACGCTACGGAACAGGGGGCTCGCGTTGGATCGCCTGGCGGTGCTGCCTTCGTCGCTGCGCGCGTGGCTCGGGCCGATCGCGGGCCTCGCCGTGCTGGTGGTCGTCGTGCTCGGGGTCCTGTACGCCGGCCACAGCGAGCCCGGCAGGGTGGACAGGTGGATCATCCGGCCGACGGCGGACAGTGTGCCGCCGCCGTGGCGGTACGTCGCTCTGGCCACGGACTTCCTGGGGGAGCCCGCCGGAGCGGTGGCGCTGGTCCTGGCCGCCGTGACGGGCTGCCTGCTGTTTCGGCGTCCTCGGGCGGCGGTGTTCGTCGTTGCCGGGGTCGGCATGACCGTGGGAGCGACCACGTTGCTCAAGCCCCTGGTGGGACGCACCATCCACGGCGACAATCTGTCCTACCCGAGCGGGCACACCGCCTTCCTCACCGCGCTCGCCCTCATCGTGGCGCTGCTCGCGACCGGCCGACTCGGCCTTGGCAGGACGGCCGGTACGTCACTCGTACTCGCCACGGCGCTGGTTGCCGGCGCCGCGATGGGATGGGCCCAGGCCGCCCTGGGCGCGCACTACCCGACCGACGCCCTCGGCGGCTGGTGCACCGCGCTGGCGGTGATTCCGGCGACCGCGTGGCTGGTCGACCGGATGGCTGACGCCCGTCCATGGAGGGGCCGCTGACGCGACGCGACGTCACGCCAAGCGGCGGAAAACCGGCTTCACCGGTCGCCCGCCCAGCCAGGGCGTGGGATCACCGGCGTCCAGCGCCTTCCGGTACACCGCACATGCCTGGGCCACCACCTCGACGGTGCGGTCGATGTCGGCATCATCGAGCGCGCTGCTCACCACGAACGACGGGGCGAGCACCCCGCCCGCGAGGAGTTGGAGCAGGAACAGGGTGCGGTACCGCTGTGACGGCTGCCGGTTCTCGTCGAGGGTGGCGTACACCAGGTTGCTGTCCCGGCCCCGGACGACGATGTGGTCGCCGACGCCCATGCCGGCCGCGGCACCGCGGACACCGGCGGCCAACCGCTCCCCAAGAACGTGCAGTTGCGCCGTGATGCCCTCCTCGACGTAGGTGGATTGCACGGCCATCGCGGCGGCCAGCGAGTGCGTTTCGGCGCCGTGCGTGGTGGACAGCAGGAAGACCCGGTCGTCGGAGTGGTGCAGTCCGCCCCGCTCCATCAGCTCACGGCGCCCGGCCAGCGCGGCGACGGCGAACCCGTTGCCCAGCGCCTTGCCGAACGTGGAGAGGTCGGGGACGACGCCGTACAGGCCCTGGGCGCCCGCCTCGGACCAGCGGAAGCCGGTGATCATCTCGTCGAAGACGAGGACGCAGCCGTGCCGGTCGGCCAGTGCGCGCAGCCCCGCGAGGTAGCCGGGCGGGGGCTCGGTGTGGCCCGCGGGTTCGAGGATCAGGCAGGCGACCTCGTCCTCGTACCGGGTGAGCAGTTCCTCCGTGGCGGCCAGATCCCCGTACGGGAAAGACACCGTGAGCTCGGTGGTCGTCGCCGGTATGCCCGCGGCCATCGGCGTCGTACCGATGAACCAGTCGTCGACGGAGAAGAACGGGTGGTCGGCGCAGACGGCCACCCGCGGGCGCCCGGTGACGGCGCGGGCGAGACGCACCGCGGCGGTGGTGACATCGGAGCCGTTCTTGGCGAACTTCACCATCTCGGCGGTCGGCACGGTGGCCAGGAAGCGTTCCGCGGCCTCGACCTCCACGATGGAGGGCCGGACGAAGTTGCTGCCGCGGTCGAGTTCCCGCCGCACCGCCTCGATCACGCGCGGGTGGGCGTGGCCGAGGCTGACCGACCGCAGGCCTGAGCCGTACTCGATGTAGCGGTTGCCGTCGATGTCCCACACGTGGGCACCGCGGCCATGGCTGATGACCGGGGCCAGGTTCTCGGGGTACTGGTCGTCGCCCTTGGCGTAGGTGTGCGCGCCCCCGGGGATCATGGCGTGCAGCCGCTCGTTCGCCGTCCGCGACCGGGAGAGCCTCAACTCTTCGCTGTTCAAGCCCACTTCACCCGTCCCTGAGCTTCAGGAACGCGGCGAGGCTCGGCGCCTCCCGGTCCCGCTGGGACGTCGAGGTGACCGGCAGCGGCCAGGGAATGGCGAGCTCCGGGTCGTCGAAGGCGATCGTCACGTCCTCGGCCGGATCGTGCGGGCGGTCGATCCGGTACGAGGTGTCGGCGGTTTCGGTCAGCGCCTGGAAGCCGTGCGCGCAGCCCGCCGGGATGTACAGGGTCGCTTGCATCTCGTCGGACAGCTCGAAGAAGGCCCGGCCCCGGTACGTCGGAGAGTCCGGCCGCAGGTCCACGACCACGTCGAAGATCCTGCCGTACGAGCAGCGCACCAGCTTGGCCTCGCCGGCGCCCGAGCGCAGATGCAGGCCGCGCAGTACGCCCCGGGCCGAGCGGGACACGCTGTCCTGGGTGAAGGCGTACGGGTCGAGACCCACCGAGCGGACCACGTCGGCGTCGAAGGTGCGGCAGAAGAAGCCGCGCTCGTCGGCGTACGGGGTCGGCTCGAACAGGTACGCGCCGGCGATCTCCGGAACTTGGGTCGCTTTCATCGTGTCTCCCGATCGGCATGGGCGTGGGTGTTCGCGGGGAACAGGGCTGTGGTCAACGCGTTGAATTGGTGGGCGAGTTGCTGTGCGGCGGCCTGGTTTCGCTCGGCCAGGGTCCGGCGCAGCTCGGCCGAGCGCTTCTCCAGCGCGCGGAACTGCTCGAGCAGCCGATCGGCGTCGACCTCGCGCGCCGGATGGCAGTACGCGCCGAGGCCCATGCCGTCCATGAGCGCGTCGCTCTTCGCCGCGTAGCACAGGGCGAGCACAGGGGTGCCGGTCTTCAGCGCGCAGATCAGGTTGTGATAGCGGACCGCCACCACGCTGTCGGCCGCCACCATTTCCCGCATCAGGTCGGCGAGCGAGGCCGGTTCGGCAGCGGTGACCAGTGGTGAGTCCACCGCGTCGAGGATCGCGGTGACCACCGCCACGTCGCACGTGTCGCCGGTGAGCAGCCGGACCGGCCTGCCCTCCTCCACCAGGGCGCGCACGAACCGGATCGTCCCGTCGAGGTAGCGGCGGTGGATCTCCTCGGCCCGGGCGCGGTCGTCGTTGCCGCCGTGGAAGTCCATGACACCGACGCAGACCGGGCCGGGGGCGTCCGAGGGCGCGCCGCGCGGCGGGGACGGCAGCGAGAACGCGAGGTCCGGATAGACCTCGTCGCGCGCGGTGTCCACGCCCATCGCCCGCATCGCGTCGCGGGACTGGGCGTCCCGGTACGAGCGGTACGTGGCCAGCCGCGCCGACCAGCGCACCAGGGCCCGGGTCGGCCGGTTGCCGATCGCGGCGGCGCCCACGCTGACCAGCGCAACCCGAGTGCGCAGCAGCCGGCCGCTCGCGCAGAGCAGGAACAGCGAGTACGGGAAGCCCCACGGCCGCAGCGGCAGCGTGGCCTCCAGGACGCCCATGCCCGGCACGATCACCACGTCGTGCCGACGCACCCAGGCGGCGGTGCGGAAGGCGTCGACCAGTTTGCCCAGCCCCTTCGATGCGATCGCGCCCGCACGAGACGCGGTCCGGTACTCCGCGCGGTTCCAGTGCAGCCGCGTCGCGGGTATCCCGAATCGGGCCGTGACGGCCTCGGGTCCGCCGCACAGTGCGTCCACGACCGCCTCCGGGTGCTCGGCGCGGAGGTACCCGAGCACGGCCTCCAGCGAGCCGTCGTTGCCGAGGTTGCCGGAGCCGAGCAGGCCGAACAGCCCTATGCGCACACGGGAGTTCATACGTGCCCCCTTTGACGGCCCTCGCGGCCGGCGACGAGCGCGTCGACGGAGACGGTGAGCCCGCTCGGGTCGACGGGGGCGCGGTCCTCGACCCGTTCCCCGGCGCCGGGCCGGACCCGGCTGGTCATCCATGCGGCCAGGTGGCGGTAGCACGCGCGCCGGTCGGCCGGGGACAGCGGCGCCCGCCGGATCGCCGAGGCGAAGCCCCGGACGTACTCGGCGAGCAGCCGGGGCGTCGGGTGCAGCGGGCCCGCCCGGCGCGGGTCCAGGTTGACGCACCGGGCGCGCTTGGAAGGGTTCGCCCGCTCGGCGCGGGTGGGGTGGTCGCGGCGGAAGTACAACAGCTCCGGCACTTGGTGGAACGGCCCGTGCAGGGTGATCTCGGCGACGAACGTGCGGTCCGCGTGGTGGTAGCTGTCGAGCGGCTTCACCCGGCGCAGCACGTCGGCCCGCAGCACCCCGTAGAAGTCGTCGCCGCCCGGCTCGAACAGCAGGCTGCGGAAGCGCTCCGGCGGGTGCGGCGAGTCGGTGGCGAGCCCGTACTCGTAGGGGACCTTCACCTGGCCGTCGCCGTCGATGACCGCCTGCCCGGAGTGCGCGAGGATCACGTCAGGGCGTTCGTCCAGCGCCTGAACGCAGCGCTGCAGCAGATCGCGGGCGTACAGGTCGTCGTGCGACGCCCACTTGAACAGCTCGCCGCGGGACTGGGTGAACACGTAGTTGTGGTTCGGCGTGGCGCCGACGTTCCGGAGCAGCCGGATGTAGCGGATGCGCGAGTCCTGCGCGGCGTACTTGCGGCAGATGTCCTGGGTCCCGTCGGTCGAGGCGTTGTCGGAGACGATCAGCTCGAAGTCCTCGTAGGTCTGGCCGAGCAGAGCGTCGAGCGACTCGGCCAGGTACTCCTCGCCGTTGTACACGGGCAGGCCGATGCTCAGCCTGGGTCGGGCGGTCATGGGGTCCTCACTTCGGGGATGGGGTGGTGGTGGCGCTCGCGCAGCGCGTACCGCAACTGCAGCCACCACACGGACGAGGCGCTCACGGTCGCGGCGGCGACGCCCCAGGCCGAGCCGACGGTGCCGGCCGCGGCAGCGCCGCCGAGCCCGCCGCCGACGTAACAGACGGAGGCGAACAGCTGGCAGCGCAGGCTGCGCCGGGCCGCGCCGAG
>NZ_JBEPFC010000041.1:0-47990 GCF_040301705.1 Streptomyces sp. NPDC000151
AGGCGTCCCGGCGCGCCGCGCCCGCGTCGCGCGGCGCCGCGGCGGGCCGGCAGGTGCCGGCGCCCGTCCTGGTCATCGGCTCCCCGTTCCTGTGGTGGATGCGGGTCGGCGAGCTGCGCGCCCTGCTGGCTCCCGTCGTCGCCGGTACGGGCCCCTCGGCGCACCCCGACATAGCGGCAGCGCGCCGCTTCGTCCGCGGCCTGGACGCCGCCGTGGCGGTCGCGGCGCGCGCCCGGGGGACGCTGCGCGGGATACCGCTGCGCTTCGTCGGCCGGGTGGCGCGGCTGCTGCTGCGCGGCTGCGGCGAGCACGCCGCACAGATGGAGCGCGGCGTCGCGGCCGCGGCCTCCGAGCGCGCGCAGGGCGTGGACTACGGCCTGCGGATCGTCGCGCAGGAGCAGGTGGGCCTGGCGTACGCGGGCTGGGACCGGCTGCTGACCCGCGTCGCGCTGCCCGCCTGGCGGATGGGCCGCTGGCCCGCCCGGCTGGACGCCGGCGTGGTCTCCGCGCTCACCGAGCTCTCCCGCCGCGACCGCCTCGCCGAGGGCTTCGCGTCCCGGCTGGGCGAGCGCCCGGCCTGTGACCTGCTGGAGGAGCCCGGCGCCATCGACCGCGCCGCCTCCCTGCTGGCCGCGCGGCTCTTCCACGGCGGCCCCGCCGAGAGCGGCCCCGACTGGTCGCCGGTCGCCTGGGACCGCTATCCGGAGGAGGTCGTCGACCGCAAGTGGCGGCTGGAGGCCGCCCGCCTGCACCGCGTACTGGACGACCTCCCCGCGCTCGCGCCCCCGGACAGTGCGTCCGAGGGCGACGGAGCGGCAGCGGCACAGCCCGTGCGGCCGAAGGAACCGTTGGCCGCGGCGGAACCCCTGAGCACGAGGGAGCCCCTGAGCGCGGGGGAATCGGTGGGTACGAGGGGACCGGTGCGCGTGCAGGAGTCCCCCAGGGCCGGTGCCGAGTCCGCCGTCGCCGGGCCCACGCTGACGCGGATCATCGAGCGGCTGGGGCGGGACTCCGGGGCGAGCGACCGGATCGCCGCGCGTCTGGTGACCGAGCTGGAGCGGGAGGAGCGGGCCACCGCCGACCGCCGGGCCGCCGCCCGCCCGGCCGGCCCTGATACCGCCGAGGCCACGGGCCCCGGTGTGCCGTGGGGCGACGGGCTGGTCGACGGCGGTGTACCGCTGTTCCCGCTGCAAGCGCCCCGCTCGGGCCGCGAGCTGCTCGCCGACCACGTCACGGCGATGGTGTGCTGCGCCGCCGTGGACACCGCGGGCGCCGCTCCGGGGCTGGACTGGCTGGACGGGCCCGCGCTGCTGGTCGGCGGGGCCCGCCGGACCGATGTCGGTCATCCGGTCCGCAGCCTGGTGGACGACGGCGACGCCGAGCCGCTCCGCGACTGGCTCGGCGAGCTGGGCGTACGCCCCGACAAGCCCGTGCGTCTCGTCTGACGACGGGGCGCCAAGGCCCCCGGCCGCCCCGGGGCACCGGCGCCCAAGGCCGTCGCATACCGGCCACCGCCCCACCCGCCGGGGGAGCCGGCCTGCGCGGTTCCGCGCCTCCGCACGCCGCCACGATGTGCGCAGCTCACCCCCTGTTCGTCTCCGCCGCATCGGACACCCGATCTGTCCGTTGACCCCGGCCGGGTGTTCTGCCCCAGTTCACCTTTCGGTCGTTTCCGCCCGTAAATTCACGACGAAGGGTGACGGCCCAAGTGCGTAATGTGATGTGCTGGGGGTACTCGCCGTTTCTCGTACGAACGAACTCGCGGACCAACAGCACAACAAAACAGCGACACAGCAGGGCAGAGGCCAGCAGGAACCCGACGGCGTACCGACCGGTGGGCGAGGGAGGGGAGTGGGAGCGTGGGCACACAGCAGATCCGGCGCTGGGAGTCCGGGGCGCTCGCGCATGCCGTGACGGACCCGTTCGGTCAGGGTCCGCTTCCTTGGCTGCGCGGCAGCGAGAACTACTTCGACTCCGGCCAGGTCGTCCCCTGGTACGTCGATCCGGTCCTCGCCCATGACGACGCGCCCATCCGGTTGCCGTTGCCCCGCTCCTGCGCGGGCCCGCGCACGGCCGACGACGTGCACCGCCAGATCAAGGGCTTCGCCGCGACCGGCGCGGTGGCCCCCGGCGAGGCCATCGACTTCCGGATCACCGTCGACCCGCCGCAGCCGTTCAGCATCGACGTCTACCGCATCGGCCATTACGCGGCGGCCGGCGCCTCCAAGATCACCACCAGCCCCCGGCTCTCCGGCATCGTCCAGCCGCCCCCGCTCACCGCCGACCGCACGGTCTCCTGCCACCACTGGTGGCTCTCCTGGCGGCTGCAGATCCCCGAGTACTGGAACGTCGGTGCGTACGTCGCCGTGCTGACCACCGAGGACGGCTACCGCAGCCACCTCCCCTTCACCGTCCGCGACGACCGCCCCGCCGACCTGCTCCTGCTGCTCCCGGACGTCACGTGGCAGGCGTACAACCTCTATCCCGAGGACGGCCGGACGGGCGCCAGCCTGTACCACGCCTGGGACGAGGAGGGCGCGCTGCTCGGCGAGGCGGACGCGGCCGTCACGGTCTCCTTCGACCGCCCGTTCGCGGGCGCGGGCCTGCCGCTGCACGTCGGCCACGCGTACGACTTCATCCGCTGGGCGGAACGGTACGGCTACGACCTCGCGTACGCCGACGCGCGGGACCTGCACGCGGGGCGGGTCGACCCGACGCGCTACCGCGGCCTGGTCTTCCCCGGCCACGACGAGTACTGGTCGGTCCCCATGCGCCGGACGGTCGAGCGGGCCCGCGACACCGGCACGTCCCTGGTCTTCCTCTCCGCCAACACCATGTACTGGCAGGTCGAGCTGTCTCCCTCGCCCTCGGGCCCGGACTCCCTGCTGACCTGCCGCAAGCGCCAGGGGCCGGGGCGCCCCGCGCTCTGGCGCGAGCTGGGCCACCCCGAGCAGCAGCTGATGGGCATTCAGTACGCGGGCCGGGTGCCCGAGCCCGCGCCGCTGGTGGTCCGCAACGGCGACCACTGGCTGTGGGAGGCCACCGGCGCGCACGAAGGGGACGAGCTCGCCGGGCTGGTGGCTGGGGAGGCCGACCGGTACTTCCCGCGCACGAGCCTGCCCGAGCACGTCAGCCGGGTGCTGCTGGCCCACTCCCCGTACCGCGACGGGGACGGCGTCCGGCGCCACCAGGAGACGTCCCTGTACCGGGCTCCCAGCGGTGCCCTGGTCTTCGCCTCCGGCACCTTCGCCTGGTCGCCGGCGCTGGACCGGCCCGGCCACATCGACGAGAGAATCCAGCGGGCCACCGCCAATCTTCTCGACCGCATCTGCAAACGCGACTGAGCGCCGGGGGCGCCACAGGCCGGGCGCGCCGCACACCGAGCGCCCGGCACCGACCGCGGAGACGACCCCGGCGACGACCGCAGAGACGGCGGACAGAAGCGGCGGAGGGCGTGCGGCGCCTGCCGTGCGCCGCGTCGGCCCACCCTGAAGCGCTGCCGGGCGCCCGCATGCGCGAGAATCGGAACGACTCCTGGATCAACCTACGCGGAGGCAGCGTGTCCGGATTCGTTGAAAAGCCCGAACCCGTGGAGGTGCCGGGCCTGGTCCATCTCCACACCGGCAAGGTGCGCGACCTCTACGAGAACACCGACGGCGACCTGATCATGGTCGCCAGCGACCGCACCTCCGCGTACGACTGGGTGCTGCCCACCGAGATCCCCGACAAGGGCCGGGTCCTCACCCAGCTCTCGCTGTGGTGGTTCGACCAGCTCGCCGACCTGGCGCCCAACCACGTGCTCTCCACCGAGGTCCCGGCCGGCGCCCCCGCCGACTGGGCGGGCCGCACCCTGGTCTGCAAGTCCCTCCAGATGGTCCCGGTCGAGTGCGTGGCCCGCGGCTACCTCACCGGCTCGGGCCTGAAGGAGTACGAGGAGACCCGCACGGTCTGCGGCCTCGCGCTCCCCGAGGGCCTGCAGGACGGCTCCGAGCTGCCCGCGCCGATCTTCACCCCGGCCACCAAGGCCGAGGTCGGCGAGCACGACGAGAACGTCTCGTACGAAGAGGTCGCCCGCCAGGCCGGCGCGGAGACCGCGGCACAGCTGCGCCAGGCGACCCTCGCGGTCTACAGCCGCGCCCGGGACATCGCCCGCGAGCGCGGGATCATCCTGGCGGACACCAAGTTCGAGTTCGGTTACGCGACGGACGAGAACGGCACGCGGACGCTGACCCTCGCCGACGAGGTGCTGACGCCGGACTCCTCGCGCTTCTGGCCGGCCGACCAGTGGCAGCCGGGCCGCGCCCAGCCGTCCTTCGACAAGCAGTTCGTCCGCGACTGGCTGACCTCGCCGGCCTCCGGCTGGGACCGCACGAGCGAGCAGCCGCCGCCCCCGCTGCCGGCGGAGATCGCCGAGCAGACCGCCGCGAAGTACATCGAGGCGTACGAGCGGCTCACCGGCCACAAGTGGTCCTGAGCGAGCCCGCACACGAGAAAGGCCCCGGTCGCGATGACCGGGGCCTTTCCCCTGCGGAGCGGACGACGAGGCTCGAACTCGCGACCTCAACCTTGGCAAGGTTGCGCTCTACCAACTGAGCTACGTCCGCCTGCCCGGCGCCGAAGCGCGCGGTGCGGGAACCACTATAGCCAACCGTGTGGGGTGCTCGTGCCGTCCGGCGGGCGGCGGGACGAATGTGGCCACGGCCACAGATCAATTTCCTCGCGGCTCGATGATCGCGTACTCGATGATCGTGTTCCCGCACTCGGTGATCGCGTCGGCGGAAAAGCAGAAGACCCCGGTCGCGATGACCGGGGTCTTCTTTCCCTGAGCGGACGACGAGGCTCGAACTCGCGACCTCAACCTTGGCAAGGTTGCGCTCTACCAACTGAGCTACGTCCGCATGCATCC
The DNA here is from genome assembly GCF_040301705.1 of Streptomyces sp. NPDC000151. NCBI lineage: Bacteria > Bacillati > Actinomycetota > Actinomycetes > Kitasatosporales > Streptomycetaceae > Streptomyces > Streptomyces sp. NPDC000151. The sequence continues at coordinate 4,907 of NZ_JBEPFC010000041.1, forward strand.
GTCCGGCTTTCACCGGGCGGCGCGACAGCTACTCTACCTGATCCGGAGGACTGGTCGAGACCGTCAGAGCGGGTGACAGGGATTGCACACTGCGCCTCCCCCTTGGAAAGGGGGCGCTCTACTACTGAGCTACACCCGCGTGACTCCTCGGGGCCCGGCCTCTCGGCCTCGCCCCTCGGCGTGCTCCAGACTTTAGCTGATCAAGGGGGGTGCAGCGCAAGTCCGCTGCCGGCAGGGGCTTCCGGCCGGCAACGGACTCAGCTGTTGGCGGCCTCGAACGCCTCGTAGACCTTCTTCGGGATGCGGCCCCGCGGGGGCACGTCCATCTGGTGCGAGCGGGCCCAGGCCCGTACGGCGGCAGGGTCGGCCGCCACGGAGGTGTGCCGGTAGGCCTTGCCGGACTTCGCACGCTTGCGCCCGGCCTCGACGTACGGCGCGAGCACCTCGCGCAGTTTCTTCGCATTGGCGGGATTGACGTCGATCTCGTACGTCTTCCCGTCCAATCCGAAGGTGACCGTCTCTGCGGCTTCTCCGCCGTCGATGTCATCGGAGAGCGTGACTACTACGCGCTGCGCCACGGATATCGGTCCTTTCGCGTGACATCTCCGTGCTGACATGGGGAGATGCCACAGATCCGGATGGCTGGGATCAATGCTTTTTCATTTGTACAGCGATGAGCAATGCATTGTGAAGCCCAGTTAATTTCCTCAGCGTGTCCCCGCGCAATCGGGACTGCCGATCTTTTCGAGGATTTTTCCCGGGTGTTCACAACCGCCGATACCGGAACGTGATCGGCCGAGTACAGATCTATGCGCGTAGATTTTTCGGCAAGGTACTGTGAAGGAACCGCCTTACGCACCACACAACCGGGAGTGCCAGTGGCACGCGTCGTAGTCGACGTCATGCTCAAGCCCGAGATCCTCGACCCGCAGGGACAGGCGGTGCAGCGTGCACTGCCGCGTCTGGGTTTCGAGGGCATCTCCGACGTACGTCAGGGCAAGCGTTTCGAACTTGAGGTGGAGGGCCCGGTCGACGAGGCCGCCCTCGCCCGCATCCGCGAGATGGCCGAGACCTTCCTCGCCAACACCGTCATCGAAGACTTCGTCGTACGGGTCGACTCATGACAGCTCGCGTCGGAGTCATCACCTTCCCCGGCACGCTGGACGACCGCGACACCCAGCGCGCCGTCCGGCTCGCCGGGGCCGAGGCCGTGCCGCTGTGGCACAAGGACAAGGACCTCAAGCAGGTCGACGCCGTGGTGCTGCCCGGCGGCTTCTCCTACGGCGACTACCTGCGCGCCGGTGCCATCTCCCGCTTCTCGCCCGTCATGGACACGGTGATCGAGCAGGCCAAGGCGGGCATGCCCGTCCTCGGCATCTGCAACGGTTTCCAGGTCCTCACGGAGACGCACCTGCTGCCCGGTGCGATGCTGCGGAACAACCACCTCCACTTCATCTGCCGCGATCAGAAGCTGCGGGTGGAGAACGCCGACACGGCGTGGACGGCGGACTACACCGCCGGCCAGGAGATCAACGTGCCGCTGAAGAACATCGACGGCCGTTACGTCGCCGATGAGCACACCCTCGACGAGCTGGAGGCCGAGGGCCGCGTCGCCTTCCGGTATCTGGACGTCAACCCCAATGGCTCGCTGCGGGACATCGCCGGCATCACCAATGCGGCCGGCAATGTCGTCGGCCTCATGCCGCACCCCGAGCACGCCGTCGAGCCGCTGATCGGTACGGGGCGTACCGACGGCCTCGGATTCTTCACCTCGATCCTGAAGAAGTTGGTCAACGCATGACGCTGGACACGGTCAAGCACGCCGCCGGGACGCCCGACGTCGACCAGCCCTGGGCCGAACTGGGCCTGAAGCAGGAGGAGTACGAGCGGGTCCGCGAGATCCTCGGCCGCCGCCCGACCGGCGCCGAGCTCGCGATGTACTCCGTCATGTGGTCCGAGCACTGCTCCTACAAGAGCAGCAAGGTCCACCTGCGGCAGTTCGGCGAGAAGGCCCCGGAGACCGACGCGCTGCTCGTCGGCATCGGCGAGAACGCGGGCGTCGTGGACGTCGGCAACGGTTACGCGGTCACCTTCAAGGTCGAGTCGCACAACCACCCCTCGTACGTCGAGCCGTACCAGGGCGCCGCGACCGGCATCGGCGGCATCGTCCGCGACATCATCGCGATGGGCGCCCGCCCGGTCGCCGTCGTGGACCCGCTGCGCATGGGCGCCGCCGACCACCCCGACACCAAGCGCGTCCTCCCGGGCGTCGTCGCGGGCATCGGCGGCTACGGCAACTGCCTGGGCCTGCCCAACATCGGCGGCGAGGTCGTCTTCGACGCCTGCTACCAGGGCAACCCGCTGGTCAACGCCGGTGCCATCGGCGTCATGCGGCACGAGGACATCCACCTCGCCAAGGCGTCCGGCGCAGGCAACAAGGTCATCATGTACGGCGCCAGGACGGGCGGCGACGGCATCGGCGGCGCCTCCATCCTGGCCTCCGAGACCTTCGACGACTCGAAGCCTTCGAAGCGCCCCGCCGTCCAGGTCGGCGACCCCTTCCAGGAGAAGCTGCTCATCGAGTGCACCCTGGAGGCGTTCGCCGAGAAGCTCGTCGTCGGCATCCAGGACCTCGGCGCCGCCGGCATCTCCTGCGCCACCTCCGAGCTGGCCTCGAACGGCTCCGGCGGTATGCGCGTCGAGCTCGACGACGTGCCGCTGCGCGACTCCACGCTCTCGCCCGAGGAAATCCTCATGAGCGAGTCGCAGGAACGCATGTGCGCGGTGGTCGAGCCGGAGAAGGTCGACCGCTTCCTGGAGATCTGCGAGAAGTGGGACGTCACCGCCACCGTCATCGGTGAGGTCACCGACGGCGACCGGCTGGAGATCTTCTGGCACGGCGAGAAGATCGTCGACGTCGACCCGCGCACGGTGGCCCACGAGGGCCCGGTGTACGAGCGTCCGTACGCCCGCCCCGAGTGGCAGGACACCCTGCAGGCCGACGACGCCGCGAAGCTGGCCCGCCCGGCCAACGGCGACGAGCTGCGCGAGCAGGTCCTGAAGGTGGTCTCGTCGCCCAACCAGGCGTCCAAGTCCTGGATCACTTCCCAGTACGACCACTTCGTGCAGGGCAACACCGTGCTGGCCAGCCCGGAGGACTCCGGGATGATCCGCATCGACGCCGAGACCGGGCTGGGCGTGGCGCTGGCCACCGACGGCAACGGCCGCTTCGCGAAGCTGGACCCGTACCACGGTGCGCAGCTCGCGCTCGCCGAGTCGTACCGGAACGTGGCCGCGACCGGCGCCAAGCCGCTCGCCGTCTCGGACTGCCTGAACTTCGGTTCGCCCGAGGACCCGGCCGTCATGTGGCAGTTCGCCGAGGCCGTCCGCGGCCTCGCGGACGGCTGCCGGCAGCTCGGTACGCCGGTCACCGGCGGCAACGTCTCGCTGTACAACCAGACGGGCGAGGCCGCCATCCACCCGACGCCGGTCGTCGCCGTCCTCGGCGTGATCGACGACGTGGCCCGCCGTACGCCGGTCGCCTTCGCGGAAGAGGGCCAGCTCCTCTACCTGCTCGGTGACACCCGCGACGAGCTGAGCGGCTCGGCCTGGGCGGAGGTGATCCACGACCACCTGGGCGGCCTGCCGCCGGAGGTGGACCTGGAGCGCGAGCGGCTGCTCGCCGAGATCCTGATCTCGGCCTCCCGCGACGGCATGATCGACGCGGCGCACGACCTGTCCGACGGCGGACTGGTCCAGGCGCTCGTGGAGTCCTGCCTCAAGGGCGGCAAGGGCGCCCGCGTCGTCGTCCCCGACGGCGAGGACCCCTTCGTCACGCTGTTCTCCGAGTCCGCGGGCCGCGCGGTCGTCTCGGTGCCGCGCAGCGAGGAGCTCCGCTTCACCGACATGTGCGGTGCGCGCGGCCTCCCGGTGACCCGCATCGGCGTCGTCGACGGTGATGTCCTGGACGTTCAGGGCCAGTTCAGCATTCCGCTGAGCGAGCTGCGCACGGCGCACGAGGAGACCCTCCCGGGCATCTTCGCCTGATCGCTTTCCCTGTCACGGGCGGTGGCCCCGCCGGAGAAATCCGGTGGGGCCACCGCCCGTTGCCGTCCGCCGGGGCCACCGCCCGTTGCCATTAGGCTCGCGGTCATGCCACCGGCCAAGAAGCGTCCTCGTAAGTACGACTCCGCCAAGACCCGGGCCGCGGTGACGGCGCAGTTCGCGCACGTACGGGAGGCCGTACGGGGCTTCGGTCCCGAGGAGTTCGCGCGGCCGACGCGGCTGGGGGAGTGGACCGTACGGGAGCTCGTCGTGCACCTCTCCATGGCGCTGGAGCACGTCGCGGCAGGCCTGGAGCGGCCCGCGCCGGCGCGCCAGGAGACGACGCTCGCCCAGTGGCCGTTCGCCACCGCGCCGCACGCCGACAAGATCGACGCGTACGTGCGGGAGACGGCCGCCGAGCAGGACCCGGTCGCCCTGCTGGACCGCGCCGCCGAGCGGTACGCCACGCTGGTGGCCGGCGCCGCCGACGACCGGCTGCTGCCGGTCAGGACCGGGGCGATGCGGCTGGACGAGGTGCTGGTGACCCGCTGTGTCGAGCTGGTCGTGCACACCGACGACCTGGCCGCCGCGACCGGTACGGAGATCCCGTTCGACCGGCAGGCGCTGGCCGCCGCGACCCGGCTGCTCGCCGACGCGCTGGCGGAGAAGGCGCCGGGCGGCTCCGTGGAGGTACGCGTGCCGCCCTTCGCCGTCGTGCAGTGCGTGGCGGGGCCGCGGCACACCCGCGGCACCCCGCCGAACGTCGTGGAGACCGCCCCGCTGACCTGGCTGCGGCTGGCGACGGGCCGTACGGCCTGGGCCGACGCGGTGGCGGACGCGGCGGTCAGCGCGAGCGGCGAGCGGGCCGATCTGGGGGAGTACCTGCCGGTACTGTCCTGAGAGCCTTGTTTGCTGACGGGAAACTGTCGGGAAAGATGTGACGTGTGAGCCGCGGGGCTCGACTCCGAAATCCCGCTAAATGGGGACTCTTCTTTCGGTCGATCCGACAATGGCGGAGAAGTGACGCTTCTCACCCGATGTGAGGCACGGATAAGGATCCTCGTCCCGCCCGCTGCCGTGGCGCGCCCTGTACCAGGGGCTGCAGGCTCTGTGCGGCCCCGACCCGGGTGCCGACCGTGTGTTCACGTCAAGCACATCGTCCAGGTTCACGGCCATCCCCGGTTCGGATGAATCCCGTACCTGCCCTAGACTCATTGATGTGCGTGGTGACGGACGACTCAACCACGACCTGCTCCCTGGTGAGAAGGGTCCCCAGGACGCCTGCGGCGTCTTTGGTGTCTGGGCCCCGGGAGAAGAGGTCGCCAAACTCACTTATTTCGGGCTGTACGCGCTGCAGCACCGTGGGCAGGAGTCCGCGGGCATCGCAGTGAGCAACGGCTCACAGATCCTGGTCTTCAAGGACATGGGGCTCGTTTCCCAGGTCTTCGACGAGACCTCCCTGGGCTCTCTCCAGGGCCACATCGCCGTGGGCCATGCCCGCTACTCCACCACCGGTGCGTCCGTGTGGGAGAACGCCCAGCCGACCTTCCGTGCCACCGCGCACGGCTCGATCGCGCTGGGTCACAACGGCAATCTGGTGAACACCGCCGAGCTGGCCGAGCTGGTCGCCGAGCTGCCCCGCGAGGGCGGCCGGGCGACGCAGGTCGCGGCCACCAACGACACCGACCTGGTGACGGCGCTGCTGGCCGGCCAGGTCGACGAGGACGGCAAGCCGCTGACCGTCGAGGAGGCCGCGCCGCGCGTCCTCCCGAAGGTCAAGGGCGCCTTCTCGCTGTGCTTCATGGACGAGCACACCCTGTACGCGGCGCGTGATCCGCAGGGCATCCGCCCGCTGGTCCTCGGCCGCCTGGAGCGCGGCTGGGTGGTCGCCTCCGAGACCGCGGCGCTGGACATCTGCGGCGCCAGCTTCATCCGGGAGATCGAGCCCGGTGAGATGGTCGCCATCGACGAGGACGGCCTGCGCGCGACCCGCTTCGCCGAGGCCCGCCCCAAGGGCTGCGTCTTCGAGTACGTCTACCTCGCCCGTCCCGACACGGACATCGCGGGCCGGAACGTGTACCTCTCCCGCGTGGAGATGGGCCGCAAGCTGGCCGCCGAGGCGCCCGCCGAGGCCGACCTGGTCATAGCGACGCCCGAGTCCGGCACCCCGGCAGCGGTCGGCTATGCCGAGGCCAGCGGTATCCCGTTCGGCACCGGACTGGTCAAGAACTCCTACGTCGGCCGGACCTTCATCCAGCCCTCGCAGACCATCCGCCAGCTGGGCATCCGCCTGAAGCTCAACCCGCTCAAGGAAGTCATCCGCGGCAAGCGCCTGGTGGTCGTCGACGACTCGATCGTCCGCGGCAACACCCAGCGCGCGCTGGTACGGATGCTCCGCGAGGCCGGCGCCGCCGAGGTCCACGTGCGGATCTCCTCCCCGCCGATCAAGTGGCCGTGCTTCTTCGGCATCGACTTCGCCACCCGCGCCGAGCTGATCGCCAACGGTCTCTCGGTCGAGGAGATCGGCAAGTCCCTGGGCGCCGACTCGCTCGCGTACATCTCCACCGACGCCATGGTCGAGGCGACCACGATCGCCAAGCCCAACCTGTGCCGCGCCTGCTTCGACGGCGAGTACCCGATGGACCTCCCCGACCCGGAGCTGCTCGGCAAGCACCTGCTGGAGTCGGAGACCGAGGGCCGGACGTCGTCCGACGTGGACGGTGTGCAGACGCTCACCGCCGGGGTCGGCGGCGCCGACGCGCTGCGTCGCCCGTAGAACCCCTGCAAGACGACACGAAAGCTCTCAGCCATGTCTGCTGAATCTCCTCAGCGTGCGCCGCACGCGGGCACCGGTGCCAGCTACGCGAGCGCGGGCGTCGACATCGAAGCGGGCGACCGCGCCGTCGACCTCATGAAGAAGTGGGTCAAGAAGGCCACCCGGCCCGAGGTCGTCGGCGGGCTCGGCGGCTTCGCCGGCCTCTTCGACGCCTCCGCGCTCAAGCGGTACGAGCGCCCGCTGCTCGCCTCCGCGACCGACGGCGTGGGCACCAAGGTCGACATCGCCCGCAAGATGGGCGTGTACGACACGATTGGCCACGACCTGGTCGGCATGGTCGTGGACGACCTGGTCGTCTGCGGCGCCGAGCCGCTGTTCATGACCGACTACATCTGCGTCGGCAAGGTCTTCCCCGAGCGGGTGGCGTCGATCGTGAAGGGCATCGCCGAGGGCTGTGTGCTGGCCGGCTGCGCGCTGGTCGGCGGCGAGACCGCCGAGCACCCGGGCCTGCTCGGCGAGGACGACTTCGACGTCGCCGGGGCCGGTACGGGCGTGGTCGAGGCCGACCGCGTGCTGGGCGCGGATCGTATCCGTAAGGGTGACGTGGTGATCGCCATGGAGTCCTCCGGTCTTCACTCGAACGGGTACTCGCTCGTTCGCCACGTGCTCTTCGACCGCGCCGGCATGGCCCTGGACCAGGAGGTCGCCGAGTTCGGCCGCACCCTGGGCGAGGAGCTGCTGGAGCCCACCAAGATCTACTCGCTGGACTGCCTGGCGCTCACCCGCACCACCGACGTGCACGCCTTCTCGCACATCACCGGCGGCGGCCTCGCGGCCAACCTCGCGCGGGTGATCCCGGACGGCCTGCACGCCACGATCGACCGTTCCACCTGGACCCCCGGCGCGGTCTTCGACCTGGTCGGCACGGCCGGCTCGGTCGAGCGCCTGGAGCTGGAGAAGACCCTGAACATGGGCGTCGGCATGATGGCCGTCGTGCCCCAGGAATCGGTGGACGTGGCGCTCGCCACCCTCGCGGACCGCGGCATGGACGCCTGGGTCAGCGGTGAGATCGTCGAGCGCGGCGACCAGGCCGAGGCCGCGGCCCTGACCGGTGACTACGCCGGCTGACGCAGGCCCCGCACGGCAGCAGGGCAGCACAGAACCCGGTCCGGGCGATGCGCCGGACCGGGTCCGTGATGCTGCTGTTGCCTTGAACGCGCGGCGGCGTCAGGCGCGACGACGCTGGTCGGACGAGTCGCCCTCGTCCTCCTCATCGTCATCGTTGTTGTACAGGTCGGCGTACCGTGCGTACGGGTCGTCGTCCTCGTCATCCTCGAACGGCTCACCGTTCGGCGGCTGCTGTGCCGGCTGTTGCGGCGATGCACCCAGCTCTTCGGCCAGGCGTGAGAGATCAGTCCCACCGCTGTTGTACTTCAGCTGGCGGGCGACCTTCGTCTGCTTGGCCTTGGCCCGGCCGCGCCCCATGGCTCGACCCCCTCAACGACGGGGCTCGACGGCCCCAGAGTCTTGACACGCGTTCATGGTTCAGAGCGGACTCTCGACGGAGAGTCCGGCCCGTAGGGCTTTAACGGTACCTGCTTCCGCGGCCATACGGTACGTCGCCCGCACCACCGGCCGCCCGGCATGACCCGCGGGACGCCCCGTACCCGCTGGTCAGCTGCGATTTTAACGTGTCACGTCCGGCGACCCGCCGGTGGGTGGTGAGGGATGTCTCCTTCACCGCCCACCGAGCGTGTCACTGTAGGAACCCCACGGTCACCGGGTGCGGCCGCGGAGGGTGGCGGCGGTCAGGCGGAGCGTGCCTCCGCCATCCGGAGCTCGGCCAGCCGGTCCGCCGCCGCGGCCGGCGGAATGCCGTTTGTCTTCGCATTCGCGAATATTGAAAGCATTGTGTCGAAGATCTTTCCGGCCTTGGCCTTGCACCGGTCGAAGTCGAACCCGTGCAGCTCGTCCGCCACCTGGATGACACCGCCCGCATTGACCACATAGTCGGGCGCATAAAGGATTCCGCGGTCGGCGAGATCCTTCTCCACGCCCGGATGGGCGAGCTGGTTGTTGGCCGCGCCGCAGACCACCTTCGCGGTCAGGACCGGTACGGAGTGATCGTTGAGCGCGCCGCCCAGCGCGCACGGCGCGTACACGTCGAGGCCCTCCGTACGGATGAGCGCCTCGGTGTCGGCGACCGCGCGGACCCGCGGATGCGTGGCCAGAATCCGCTCCACCGATTCGGCCCGTACATCCGTGATGACCACCTCGGCCCCGTCTTCGAGCAGATGCTCGACGAGGTGGCGGCCGACCTTGCCGACGCCCGCGATGCCCACCTTCTTGTCGCGCAGGCTCGGGTCGCCCCACTGGTGCTGCGCGGCGGCGCGCATGCCCTGGAAGACGCCGTACGCGGTGAGGACGGAGGAGTCGCCGGCGCCGCCGTTCTCGGGCGAGCGGCCGGTGGTCCAGCGGTTCGTCCGGGCGACCACGTCCATGTCCGCGACGTACGTACCGACGTCGCAGGCCGTGACGTAACGGCCACCGAGGGAGGCCACGCAGCGGCCGTAGGCGAGCAGTAGTTCTTCGGTCTTGACCACATCGGGATCACCGATGATCACGGCCTTGCCGCCGCCGTGGTCCAGGCCCGCGAGCGCGTTCTTGTACGACATGCCGCGGGAGAGGTTCAGCGCGTCCAGCACGGCCTCCTCCTCGGAGGCGTACGCGTGGAAGCGGGTGCCGCCCAGGGCGGGGCCGAGCGCGGTGCTGTGGATCGCGATCACGGCCTTGAGGCCGCTGGCACGGTCCTGGCAGAGCACGACCTGCTCGTGGCCGCCCTGATCGGACCGGAACAGGGTGTGCAGGACACCGCCGTCGGCGTGGACTGCGGAGGCCCCCGGCACGGAGTGCTCGGGGGAGGGACGTACGTCGGTCACTGTGGTGACTCCCATAGTCGCGGTGGACGCCCTCGGGTCGTTCCCTCCCGCTTGTGGCAGGGAGAAGCGGGGGGAGGGCCGGTCGGGGGAAGCGTATGACCTTCGACGCCCGCTGATCGGCACAGTGCGGAGGATCACCCCCTAGTGGGGGACGGGCATGGGACGATTTGCGCATGCCGGGCCGCTCGACGGGGGCAATTCCCGGCGGTGTGCTGCCCCTTGGCAGACTCCTCTGCGGCGGACTTCCCTTGCGGTCCTCCGAAGAGGGACCGACAGAAGAATGGAGCGGGCGTGGCCTTGGCGTCGTCGGTGATGGTCCCGTATGCGGCGTATCTACGGGTCTACGAACCGCTGGCAGCGTTCCCCGAGCCGGAGCGCTCCCACTGGGCGCGGTACGCCAAGCGGGACGCCACGCCCACCGCCCAGGACGAGCTGCGGCGCTCGCTGGCCGATCTGCTGGCGACCCCGCCCGTCGCGGTCCCCGTGCACGAGAGTGGTGACGCCTTCATCGCCGTCGTGGACGGCGTGACGTGCGTGTGCCCCTGGCGGACGCGGCTGCGGGGCTGGCAGGCGCTGGAGGAGCTGCCCGAGCGGCTGCCGGCGCCGGTGCTGGACGCCGCGCTGCCTCCGGTCGTCCGCCGGCAGGCCGCCGCCGACTATGAGCGGTGGCTTGAAATGAACCCTGACGCGCGCCCCTGGATCCGCACGGCGACCTGGCACGTACCGGTGCGCTGGTTCGTGCTCTTCAACGACGCGGAGCGGGAGTACACGAAGGGTGACCAAGGGCTCGTACTGCGTTACCGCACGCCGATGGTCGAGGCCAGGCGTCGGGTCGCGCGCGGCCTGCGCACGCTGCGGGACGCCCTCGAGGAGGGCCCGCTCATCGACGGCCTGGTAGATGTGGGGCGCTGGCTGGAGGAATTCCACCCGCGCGCCCTCGTCGAGCTGGACTACGGGGGGCTGGTGCACGCCGTCCCCGAGGGGCAGCTCGCCGAGGACCGTTCCGCCGCGGAGGTGGCGGAGGGGCTCACGGCGCTGCGCGAGGGGGACGGGGAGCGCGCCGGCGCGGCGTACGAGAAGCTGTCGGACCGCTGGCGTGCGGTCCGGGAGCGGCAGTACGCGAGCTGACCGCGGGCTTGGGTGATCATCTTCGGAGGCACGTGTCGCCATGACGCGCGCCTCCGTTGTGCGCCCCCGGCGGGCGTACCGGCGCGTGCCTACGGGTGGTGGGCTGCAGGCGATCCCTGTGCGGTGGTTGAGGGTTTTCTGTGCGGTGCTGTGTGATCACGGTGCGGTGGTTCGGATGTAGGGGACGTAGGTCCCGATCCGGTCTTTTCGCACAACAGTGACCTAAAGCACTGACTTCGGGCCTTGCCACCAACTACCACCCTCGTGCCAAAATAGGACAAGGAGCCTGACTGGGGCTCCTTCCGTCCAACTAAGGGCGGATAGATCGGTATTGCACTCCTTGGTGGGACTGGTGACGCCTGATCACGATGTGACTGATCGTCACAGGGGCGTGACTGTCCGCTATGGCACGGTCCATCGGCTTCCGCCGAGGTTGAACACCTGAGAGGGCAATTCCATCGGTTTGGCCGACGCGGCTGGACAGATGGTGTAGTTGTAGTGCCGAGGACAAGCCGTTCGTCCTATAACCGACTCGGCCCGCGTCCGCCATTTCGGGCAACGCGGGTCAAGGTGCAGAATTTAGAGGAAAGAACCGTGATGGTTCGGTTCTCCCGAGGAGGCCGCTCATGACCGCTCGCACCCCTGACGCCGAGCCGCTGCTGACCCCTGCCGAGGTTGCCACGATGTTCCGTGTCGACCCCAAGACGGTGACCCGTTGGGCCAAGGCAGGCAAGCTCACGTCCATCCGGACTCTCGGTGGACATCGGCGCTACCGCGAGGCTGAGGTCCGCGCACTGCTGGCGGGCATCCCCCAGCAGCGCAGCGAGGCCTGAAAACACGCATGACCGGGCATTTCCGGGTCCCCCAACCCGCGGTATGCCCATAGAGCACCACAAAGCTCCATATGACGAGGCGCCTGCCCCAACAGGCGCCGCACCTGCGGCACAGAGGTACGTCATCGATCGCGCTGGACTCCGCCGGGTCCAGCGCGATCTTTTTTGTGCGCTCATGTGCCCTTGGGCCGCTCGTCCGCCCCCGCCGGCCGGGCGTGTCGCGGACGCCGCTCCCGCAGGCCGGAGCGTCGCTCGTGGTCACCGCCCACGGGGGCTCCGGAACCCGGGCCCCCGTACTCGCCGGTACGGCCGGAAGGCCACCGGGTGGGCGGTGCAATTGCACATATTAAATTGACTGCCTGTAGGCAGGGCGTAAGTTCCCCTGATCCCAAAACTCGTGCGGTGACACCCGTCACAGCCGCCAGTGGTTGTCCCATTGGCGGCCGCTGCGGTAGTGCACAGCGGTCATCCCGCTCCTCAACAGCCTCTCACCGCACGGGCGATGAGGGAGGCGTCATTGGTCACCTCGGCAGCGGACTTTCGTCCTCACTGCGGATCGCGGGCGCGGAAATGAGGACGCGGGGGGCCGGTCTCGGCGCCGATGGACGCGAAGAGGCCGTCACGCGCCGCGTACGGGCCGCGGAGGCGTCCCCGAGTGCCGAAGAGCGGCCAGTGCGTGGAGCGGCCGCTGGCGGCCCCGCAGAGACGATCTTGGTCGCCGGGCCGCGCGGAACGGTGGGCCGGTCCCGTGTCTCCCCCTTGCCGCCATCGCCCGCACCTCCGCAGCCCGCCCCTGCTTCGTGGGTACCGGCGGTGGGAGGCGCAGTCAAGGAGCCGGATCGGGCGTGCGCCACGAGACGGGACGGGAACCGGCCGCCGGCGGCGGGGGCCGGAAACGGTCGCCGAGTACGGCCGAGTACGAGCGCCGACTGCGAGCCGAGTACGACGAAAGGGCCCGCATCCGGATCGGATGCGGGCCCTTTCTGCTGCGGTCCTGACGGGATTTGAACCCGCGGCCTCCACCTTGACAGGGTGGCGAGCACTCCAAACTGCTCCACAGGACCTTGCTGCTTCCTCCGCTTGCGCGGTGGCTGCGAAGCAAGACTCTACAGCAGGTCAGGGGGTGAGTCGAACTCGCTGCCGGGGGAGGCCCTGGCCGGCGCCCGGCGGTGACCCGGCGCACACCGGAACGGGCCCCGGCCGCCTACGGAGCGGCCGCGTCCACCGCCTTCACGATCCGCTTGTCGGAGATCGGATACGCGGTGCCCAGCGCGTGCGCGAAGTAGCTCACCCGCAGCTCCTCGATCATCCAGCGGATCTCCAGCGCCTGCTGCGGCACCGGCCGCCCCGCCGGGAACTGCTCCAGCAGCCAGGCGAATTCGTCCTGCATCTCCTTGACCTTCGCCATCCGGGAGCGGTCCCGCTCGGCGCTGGTGGGCATCTGCTGGAGCCGGCGGTCGGCGGCGACCAGATACCGCATCAGGTCCGGCAGCCGCTTGGCGCCGTGCTCGGTGACGAAGCCCGGCTTGATGAGCCGTGCCAGCTGCTCCCTGACGTCCGCGACCGAGGCCAGCAGCACCGGCGAGGTGGTGTCTTTCAGCCGCCGCTCGCACGCCTGCCAGGCCGCCAGTACCTCGCGGACCTGCTGCACGGTCTTCATCGTGGCGTCGACCAGGTCGGCCCGCACTGCGTCGAAGAGCTTCTTGAACCCCTCCTCGTCCCAGGCCGGGCCGCCGTGCGCGGCGATCAGCCGGTCCGCCGCGGCGGTCACGCAGTCGTCGAAGAGCGACTGAATCGAGCCATGCGGATTACGGGAGAGCGCCAGCTTCTGCTGGTTCGTGAGCTTGCTCTGCGCGAACTTGGCCGGATTGGAGGTGATGTTGAGCAGGACGAGGCGGCGGGTGCCGGCCCACATCGCGCTCCGCTGCTCCGCCTCGGTGTCGAAGAGCCGTACGGCCACCGAGGTGCCCTCGTCGACCAGCGCCGGGTACGCCTTCAGGGGCTGGCCGGCGCGCCGCGTCTCGAAGGTGTGCGGCAGCGTGCCGATCGTCCAGGAGGTCAGGCCCGTGCGCTGCTCCGGCCCCGCCGGGCCCGCGTCCGCGCCGGCCTTGCCGGGCTGCCCGCCCTGCTTCTGCGCGGCCTGCTCGAACGCCTTGGAGATCGCCGCCCGGGTCTTGGGCTTGAGCTTCAGCTGCAGCGCTTCGAGGTCCTTGGCCTCGGCGAGCTTGCGCCGCCGCTCGTCCACCACTCGGAAGGTGATCTTCAAGTGGTCCGGCACCTTGGACCAGTCAAAATCGGCCGCCTCGACGGGCACGCCCACCATCCGCTGCAGCCCGGCCGCCAGCGAGGCGGTCAGCGGGCCCTGCAGAGGCACGGTCGCGTCCAGGAAGCGGGCCGCGAAGTTCGGGGCCGGCACGTAGTTGCGCCGGATCGGCTTGGGCAGCGACCGGATCAGCTCGGTGACCACCTGCTCGCGCAGGCCCGGGATCTGCCAGTCGAAGCCGTCGGCGGACACCTGGTTGAGCACCTGGAGCGGGATGTGGACGGTCACGCCGTCCGCGTCGGCGCCCGGCTCGAATTGGTACGTGACCCTGAACTTCAGCTTCCCCTGCCGCCAGGAGTCCGGGTAGTCGTCCTTGGTGACGGCCTCGGCGGTCTCGTTGATGAGCATCGACTGCTCGAAGTTGAGCAGTTCCGGCTCGTCCTGGCGCTTCTTCTTCCACCAGGAGTCGAAGTGCGCCCCGGATACGACGTGTTCGGGGATGCGCTGGTCGTAGAAGTCGAAGAGCGTCTCGTCGTCCACGAGGATGTCGCGGCGCCGGGCCCGGTGCTCCAGCTCCTCGACCTCGCCCAGCAGCTTGCGGTTGTCGTGGAAGAACTGGTGGTGGGTCCGCCAGTCGCCCTCGACCAGGGCGTTGCGGATGAACAGGTCGCGCGAGATCTCCGGATCGATCCGGCCGTAGTTGACCTTGCGCTGGGCCACGATCGGTACGCCGTAGAGCGTGACCCGCTCGTACGCCATCACCGCGGCCATCTTCTGTTCCCAGTGCGGCTCGCTGTACGTCCGCTTCACCAGGTGCTGGGCGAGCGGCTCGACCCACTCCGGCTCGATCTTCGCGTTCACCCGCGCCCACAGGCGGGACGTTTCGACCAGCTCCGCCGACATGATCCAGCGCGGTGGCTTCTTGAAGAGCGCCGAGCCGGGGAAGACCGCGAACTTGGCGCTGCGGGCGCCCAGGTACTCGTTCTTGGCGTCAGTGTCCTTGAGCCCGATATGCGAGAGCAAACCGGCGAGCAGGGACGTGTGGATGTGATCAGGCGCCGCGTCCTGCTCGCTGAGATGGATGCCCATCGTCTTGGCGACCGTGCGCAGCTGCGTATAGATGTCCTGCCACTCGCGTATCCGCAGGTAGTTCAGGAATTCATTGCGGCACATGCGGCGGAACGCCGAGGAGGACAGCGCCTTCTGCTGCTCCCTGACGTACCGCCAGAGATTCAGGTACGCCAGGAAGTCGCTGGTCTCGTCCTTGAAGCGGGCGTGCTGCTGGTCGGCCTGCTGCTGCTTGTCGGCGGGCCGCTCGCGCGGGTCCTGGATGGACAGGCCCGCGGCGATGACCATGACTTCGCGTACGCAGCCGTTGCTGTCGGCCTCCAGGACCATCCGCGCGAGCCGCGGGTCCACCGGCAGCTGGGAGAGCTTCCGGCCCATCGGGGTGAGCCGTTTCTTCGGGTCCTTCTGCTTCGGGTCGACCGCGCCGAGCTCCTCCAGGAGCTGCACGCCGTCCTTGATGTTGCGGCGGTCCGGCGGGTCGATGAAAGGAAACTTCTCGATGTCGCCGAGGCCGGCCGCGGTCATCTGCAGGATGACCGACGCCAGGTTCGTCCGCAGGATCTCCGCGTCCGTGAACTCCGGCCGGGACTCGAAGTCCTCCTCCGAGTACAGCCGGACGCAGATGCCGTCGCTGAGCCGGCCGCAGCGGCCCTTGCGCTGATTGGCGCTGGCCTGCGAGATCGGCTCGATCGGCAGCCGCTGCACCTTCGTGCGGTAGCTGTACCGCGAGATGCGCGCCACGCCCGTGTCGATGACGTACCGGATGCCCGGGACCGTCAGCGAGGTCTCCGCGACGTTCGTCGCGAGCACGATGCGGCGGCCGGAGTGACGCTGGAAGACGCGGTGCTGCTCGGCGTGCGAGAGGCGCGCGTACAGCGGCAGTACCTCGGTGTTCTGCGCCACCGCGCCGCCCCTGTTCAGGCGTTTGGTCAGCGCGTCCGCCGTGTCCCGGATCTCCCGCTCGCCGGAGAGGAAGACCAGGATGTCGCCGGGGCCCTCGGCCTGCAGCTCGTCCGCGGCCTCGCAGATCGCGGTGATCTGGTCCCGGTCGGCGTCGTCGCCGCCCTCCTCCAGCAGCGGGCGGTACCGCACCTCCACCGGATACGTGCGCCCGCTGACCTCGACGATCGGCGCGTCCCCGAAGTGCCGCGAGAACCGCTCCGGGTCGATCGTGGCCGACGTGATGACGACCTTCAGGTCCGGCCGCTTCGGCAGCAGCTGCGCCAGATAGCCGAGCAGGAAGTCGATGTTGAGGCTGCGCTCGTGCGCCTCGTCGATGATGATCGTGTCGTACTGGCGCAGCTCGCGGTCCGTCTGGATCTCGGCGAGCAGGATGCCGTCCGTCATCAGCTTCACGAGCGTGTCGCCGCCGACCTGGTCGGTGAAGCGGACCTTCCAGCCGACCGCCTCGCCCAGCGGGGTCCTCAGCTCCTCGGCGACCCGCTCCGCGACCGTACGGGCGGCGATCCGGCGCGGCTGGGTGTGCCCGATCAGGCCCTTCACGCCACGGCCCAGCTCCAGGCAGATCTTCGGAATCTGGGTGGTCTTGCCGGAGCCGGTCTCACCCGCGACGATCACGACCTGGTGGTCACGTATCGCCTCCAGGATGTCGTTCTTCTTCTGGCTGACCGGCAGCTGCTCGGGATACGTGATCTCCGGAACGGCGGCCCGGCGCTGCTCGACGCGCAGCCGGGCTTCGTCGACGCCCTCGGCGATCTCGGCCAGCACGGCGGCCCGGGCCTCGGGCTTGCGGATCCTGCGCGCGCCGTCGAGCCGGCGGCCGAGCCGCTGCTGGTCGCGCAGCATCAGCTCGGGGAGCTGCGCTCCCAGGGCGGACAGGGTGGGCGAAGTGCCCTGGGGCGTGGCGCCCTGGGCCGCGGCGGAGGCAGGCTGACTGGACATACGCGATCCAGGATCTCACCTCGCCGAAACGACTGGCGAACGAATTGCGGCCGGGAGGGGCCGGAGGCGGTCGGGTACGGCCGGATCTGCACCTTCTGCGGCCGCTCGGCGGGAGCCCAGCGGTGGCCGAGGAGAATGTCTCCGATGAGTGTTTTAGCGTGTTTCCATGTCCGATGATCACGACGCCGCGCACGCCGATCGTGCCGACCCCGCCGGCCCCGCCGGTCGTGCCGACCCCGACGCGCCCGTCGCACACGGCGCGCACGCCCGGCAGCGGACCGCGGCCGAGAAGTGGAAGGCCTTCAAGAAGTCGCCGTTCCTGCCCGCGACCGTCCTGATCTTCATCCTGGCGGCCGCCGCGGGCCTCTTCGCCGGCTCGTACACCTTCTCCATGGCCGACCCGACCCCGCACCGCGTCCCCACGGCCCTGGTCGGCCCCCCGGACGACGCGCACGGCAAGAAGTTCGTCCAGGGCATGGAGCAGGCCCTGAACGCCTCGCTGCGGCTGCACGAGTACCGGACGTACGCGCAGGCCCGCGAGGCCGTCGACGAGCAGAAGGTCTTCTCGATCATCAGCGTGGACGGGTCCGGCGTGCGGATGGACCTCTCCAGCGCCACCGGCGCCTCGGTGGCCCAGCTCCTCCAGCAGGCCGCGCCGCAGGTGGGCAAGAAGACCGGCGTCCCCGTCACGATCAAGGACATCAAGCCGGTGCAGCCGGGCGACCCACGCGGCCTGGCGCTCTTCTACATCTCGCTCGCCGCGGTGATCGTCGGCTTCGTCGGCGCCATCCAGCTGAGCGTGCACGCCCGCGCGCTCAATCCGGCCGAGCGGATCGCCTTCACCGCGGCGTACAGCCTGCTCGGCGCGTTCACCATCGCCGCGGTGGTCGACTGGCTGCTCGGGGCGCTGCGGCTGCCCTTCGTACAGTCCTGGCTGATCCTGGCGTTCACGATGTTCACGTCCGGCATGGTCTTCACGATGTTCAACACCCTGATCGGGCGCTGGGCGATGGTGCCGACCTGGGGCCTGATGGTGCTGCTGGGCAATCCCTCGTCCGGCGGCGCGGTCTCCTGGCCCCTGCTGCCGTCCGTACTGGGCCACATCGGCCAGTGGCTGCCCCCGGGCGCCTCGGTCAACGCCCAGCACACGGCCGTCTACTTCCCCGGCCACCAGCACCTCTTCCCGTACCTGGTGCTGGTCGGCTGGTCCCTGCTCTCCTGCACGGTCTTCTGGCTCTGGCGCCACCACCACCCGGGCGGCCGCCCCACGGGCCCCGCACACGCGGCCACGTAGCCGGGCCCGGAGAAGAAACAGAAAAACCCCGGAAAGCGAACTTTCCGGGGTTCTCGCGGAGTGGCTGGGGCCGGGGTCGAACCGGCGACCTTCCGCTTTTCAGGCGGACGCTCGTACCAACTGAGCTACCCAGCCACGCAGCCTCAGAAAGGCTGCAGCGGTCCTGACGGGATTTGAACCCGCGGCCTCCACCTTGACAGGGTGGCGAGCACTCCAAACTGCTCCACAGGACCAAGCTTGTGCGAGCACTAGTCTCGCACATGGTGTTGCGTGCCCCCAACGGGATTCGAACCCGTGCTACCGCCTTGAAAGGGCGGCGTCCTGGGCCACTAGACGATGAGGGCTGATGGCCCACCTGGGCGCTTTGTCGGCGCCGTCGGGGACGTGAGAAGCATATGGGATGGGGGGACGGTTCGCCAAAACGGTTTACGAACGGGGGGTCGGTGAGCTCCGCGAAGGGGTGGGCGACGGGGTGGCGCCGGGCCGGTTGTCGGCCGGGAGATGGCGGCTGACCTCGGCCTTCGACAGGCCCAGCCCGCCGAGCGTGATCTCGTCCCACGCCTGCAGGTGCCGGGTCTCCCGGTCCAGATAGAGCACCGACGCCTGCACCTGTTCGGGGGTCGCGCCCTCGACAGCCCGCAGCCCGCCGCCGCCCGTGGAGCCCTCGACCATCAGCCGGGTGCCGTGCGGCAGGGTCTTGTTGTCGCGGTGGTGGACGTGCCCGGAGAGGACGAGCGGGACCAGGCCGTCGGTCTCGGCGGCGGCGACCGGGTTGTGCGCGAGCGCGATGTCGGCGGGGGTGCGGGCTCGCGAGAGAGTGCGCAGGGACTCGGCCAGCCGCCGGCCCGCGGCGCGCTCCGCGCCGTCCCCGGAGGCGGCCACCGAGCGGTCCGGGGTGAACTGCGGGTCGCCGACGCCCGCGATGCGCAGCCCCCCGGCGCGTACCGAGGTGCCCTCGTCCACGACCTTCACGTTCTTCAGCTTCTTGCTCTGCTTCGTGCCCTGCGCGAGGTACTTCTGCGTCTTCATCGAGTCGTGGTTGCCGCGCACCCAGACGTACGGGGCGCCGAGCGTGCCGATCGGGTCCAGGAAGTGGTTCTCGGCGGCCGTGCCGTGGTCCATGGTGTCGCCGGTATCGATGATCACGTCGATGTCGTACTGCTTCACCAGGGACTTGATGATCTGCCAGGCGGCCGGGTTCAGATGGATGTCGGAGACGTGCAGGACGCGGACGGTGGTGGGGTCCGGCTGGTAGGCGGGCAGCGTGGAGGTCACGTCGTAGAGCTTGGTGACGTTGGTGACCAGGCGGGCCAGCTCCTTTTGGTAGACGTTGAACTCGCTCACGATGCTGCGGGCGTTGCCGACCACGGACGGCGCGGAGGAGAGCAGTCCGGAGAAGCGCGGTTCCAGCACGGACTTGGGGTTCCAGGTGGCGTACGCGGCTCCGCCGGAGGCGGCGAGCAGCGCGAGGGCGAGGCCGCCGGCGGCCAGCGCGCGGCGCGGCCTGCGGTAGACCGCGAGGCCCAGCGCGGTCGCGCCGGAGACCACGGCCACGCAGGAGCGGAAGGCGAGGTCGGCGGTGCCGCGCTCGACGTCCCGGGTGACCTCGGCCTGCAGTCCGGAGAACCGTTCCGGGTGGTCGACCAGGGCCTGCGCGCGCGCCGGGTCCAGCTGGTCCACGTCCACGTCCAGCCGTATCGGGGCGTGGTGGCTCCGCAGTTCCAGCGCGCCCAGCGGGGAAACGCTGATCTTTGTGCCGCCGCTGAGCGACGGACGCAGCGTCATGGTCGTGTCCACCGGCCCGACCGGGGCGCGGACGCTGCCGACGATCAGCAGGCCGAGCCAGGCGCCGAGCAGGGTCACGACGATCAGCCCGAGGGTGCGGGCATACGGGTGCGGCGGGCGCGTCAGCGTGAAGGTGGGGGCCTGGTGGTGGGCGCGGTAGTGACGCAGGGCGGCGGCTGGGGCGCTCCGGACGCGGTCGTACGCGGCGCGGAGCAGCCGGAGCACGGAGGAGACGGGGGGCGGCCCCCCGGACGGCGCGGTGCGGGCCATTGTGCCCGTATGCCCACATGCCGGGCCCGTTATGCCGGGGGTTGGGGCATACGTGGGGTGGTGATGCGGAACGGGTGGGCGTGCCGGGGCGTACGCGGTGGTGGCGTGCCGGAGTGCGGGCGGGGGTGGAGTACCGGAGTGCGCGCGGGAACGTGGTGGACGCGGCCGGCGCGAGGGCGGCCGCTCCGAGCGGCTCCGTGACCCACAATGGGCGCGTGCTGGAGATGACGCGCGAGGAGTTCGAGGAACTGGTCGGCGAGGCGCTGGACCGGATTCCGCCGGAGCTGACCCGACTGATGGACAACGTTGCCGTGTTCGTCGAGGACGAGCCCCCGGCGGACGACCCCGACCTGCTCGGGCTCTACGAAGGGACGCCGCTGACGGAGCGGGGCGAGTGGTACGCGGGCGTGCTGCCGGACCGGATCACCGTCTACCGGGGCCCGACGCTCCGGATGTGCGACAGCCGCGAGGACGTGGTCGCCGAGACCGAGGTCACGGTCGTCCACGAGATCGCCCACCACTTCGGCATCGACGACGAACGGCTGCACGCGCTCGGGTACGGGTGAGGGGCGGCGGGCCGCGGCTGTACGTGCTCGGGTGAGGCGCGGCGGGCGGCGGCTGTACGTGCTCGGGTGCGGCTGAGGGCTTAGGGGGTGTCTTACGGATCAGGCCGGGCTCGTGTGGCCTGGCACGCACATCTGCGGCGTTGTCGTCACTCTCCCCCACGCCTGAACGGCGCGGGGGGACCCCCATCGCTCCGCGTCGACTCCCTCCTCCGCCTTGCATCTGCACGCACCAGACCCCGCTCCCTGATCCGGCCTGATCCGTAAGACACCCCCTAGACCGATTTTCATGATGCGGGACCGTTGCGCGATCACCGCACCGTGGCCAATCATGCTCAGCGAGTGATCTTCAGGTCCCGCTGATCGGAGGGTGCCGGTGGCTGACGGAGACGACAGCGCGGCCGTGGAGCTGCGCGGCGTCACGATGACGTACCAGGGCACGGAGGGCGATTACACGGCCGTGCGGGAGGTGGACCTGACGGTGGCCCCTGGGCGGTTCGTCTCGGTCGTCGGGCCCACCGGATGCGGCAAGTCCACGGTGCTCAACGCCGTCGCCGGGCTGCGCGAGCCGTCCGCCGGGCAGGTGCTGATCGGCGGCGAACCGCTGCGCGGCCTGAACCGCGGGGCCGGTTACATGTTCCAGCAGGACGCCCTGCTGCCCTGGAAGACCGTCGTGGAGAACGTCGCGTTCGGCCTCGAGCTGTCCGGCGTGGGCAAGGCCGAACGCCTGGCGCGGGCCCGCGAGTGGGTCGTACGGGTCGGCCTGGCCGGCTTCGAGAACTCCTACCCGCACCAGCTCTCCGGCGGTATGCGCAAGCGCACGGCCGTCGCCCAGACCTGGATCGGCGATCCGGACATCCTGTTGATGGACGAGCCGTTCGGGGCGCTGGACGTGCAGACCCGGCAGATCATGGAGAACGAGCTGCTGACGCTGTGGACCGACAGCGGCAAGACCGTCCTCTTCGTCACCCACGACCTGGAGGAGGCGGTGTCGCTGTCGGACGAGGTGGTGCTGCTGTCGGCGGGCCCCGGCAGCGGTGTCGTCGGCCGCTATCCCGTCGATCTCCCCCGGCCGCGCGACCTGCTCGACATCAGGACCACGCCGCGCTTCACCGAGCTGTACGGCGCGATCTGGGCGGACTTGAGAAACGAGGTGATGAGGACCTATGAGCGCGCTTCCCACGGGACCGCGGGCGCCGGAGCTGTCCAAGACGCCGGCTGACGCCCCGCCGTCCCGGCCCGCAGGGCCGCGGCGCCGCCGCCGGACCGTTCCGGCGCGGCCCGCCGTGCTCGCCGCGCAGCTCGGCCTCGCGGTGCTGCTCGTCGCCGGCTGGGAGCTGGGCAGCCGTACGGGGGTCGTCGACCCGTTCTTCTTCAGCTCCCCCGCCGCCGTCGCGGGCCGCATCGGCCAGTGGCTGGGCAGCGGCGAGATCGCCGGGCATCTGCTGACCACCCTGCTGGAGGCGGCGCTCGCGCTGGTCATCGGCGGGGTGCTGGGCCTGGGCATCGGCTTCCTGCTGGCCCGCGCCCGGACGCTGGCCGCCGTGCTCGATCCGTACATCAAGGTCCTCAACGCGCTGCCGCGGGTCGTGCTGGCCCCGATCTTCCTGCTGTGGTTCGGGCTCGGCATCTGGTCGAAGGTCGCGTTCGGCGTGACGCTGGTGTTCTTCATCGTCTTCTTCAACACCTACCAGGGCGTACGGGAAGTGGACCGGGTGCTGGTCGACAACGCCCGGATGCTGGGTGCGAAGGAGAGCCAGCTGATCCGGCACGTGCTGCTGCCCAGCGCGATGTCGTGGATCTTCTCCAGCCTGCACACGAGCGTCGGCTTCGCGATCGTCGGCGCGGTGGTCGGCGAGTACCTCGGTGCGTCCGACGGCATGGGCTATCTGATCGCGCAGGCGGAGGGGACGTTCGACACGACGGGCGTGTTCGCCGGAATGGTCGTGCTCTCCGTCGTGGTCGTGGCCATCGACCTGCTCGTCAACCGCGTCGAACGCCGCCTGCTGCGCTGGCAGCCCGCCCGCGAGCGCGCCCACCGCTGAACCGTTCCCTCACCCGCCTCACCTCAGGAGAGTTCCATGGCGCACCACTTCGGACGACGGCTGCGGCGTTGCGTGGCCGCGGCGGCCTGCCTCGGCACGCTCGCGGCCGTCTCCGGCTGCGGGTCCGGCGGCTCGGGCGACGCGGTACGGATCGGCGTCGGCGGCCAGCCGCTGCTGGTCTATCTGCCCACCACCCTTGCCCAGCAGCTGGGTTACTACAAGAAGGAGGGCGTGCAGGTCAGGCTGGCGGACCTGCAGGGCGGGTCCAAGGCGCTGCAGGCGATGCAGGGCGGCAGCGTCGACGTGGTGAGCGGCTACTACGACCACACGATCCAGATGCAGGCCAAGCACAAGGACGTGGTGTCGTTCGTCAACATGCTGCGGTACCCATCGCTGGTGCTGGCGGTCTCCCCCAAGGCGGCCAAGAAGATCGACTCCATCGAGGACCTCAAGGGCGCCAAGGTGGGCGTGACCGCGCCCGGCTCCTCCACGGACTTCTTCCTCAAGAAGCTGCTCACCGACCACGGCATGAAGGCCGACGCGGCGAGCGTGCAGGGCATCGGGGGCGACTCCACGGCGGTCGCGGCGATGGAACAGGGCCGAGTGGACGCGGCCGTCATGCTCGACCCGGCCGTCTCCCAGCTCCAGAAGCGGGCCGGGGCGAAGCGGGTGAAGATCCTCACCGACACCCGCACCGAGCGCGGCGTCAAGGAGGACTTCGGCGTGTCCACCTACCCCGCCGCCGTCCTGTACTCCGACCGCGACTGGCTGAAGGACCATCCAGAGCAGGCACGCAAGCTCGCGAAGGCGATCGTCCGGGCGCTGAAGTACATCGACACCCACTCCGCCAAGGAGATCGCGGCCAAGATGCCGCGCAAGTACGCCGGCGACGACCCGGCGGTCTACGAGCAGGCCATCGCGCAGGCCAAGGACGCGTACGCCAAGGACGGGCTGATCCGGCCCGATGGCGCGGCGGCGGTGCACAAGGTGCTGTCCGCGTTCACGCCGGAGATCGCGAAGGCGGACGTGGACCTGAAGAAGACGTACACCAACGAGTATTTGAAGTAGGGCGCGTGGGGTGCTCTCTCCCGAGAGCACCCCACGCGCACCGAGCTCTCAGTCCTCCGCCGACGCGTCCTGCACCTCGCGCACCTTCGCGAGGAAGTCCCCGATGAACGGGTCGGCGATCTTGACGGGGCCGTGCGGGCGGGTCTCCTCCGGGTCGGAGGTGATCTTCCCGGCGGACGTGGCGTCGGTGTCCATGGCGGCCCGTTCCTTCGCGGCCCGCGCCGCGTCCCCGTCCTGCACCGCCGTCAGCGTGGCGAGGCCGTGCCGCATCGCCGAGCCCCACAGCTCCGTGGCGTCCAGCCAGCGGTCGGCGTCGTGCAGGAAGAGCTTGTCGGGTACTCCGGCGCGGAGCACGCCCGGGGTCCGCGCGATGTCCTCGACCGTCGGGCGCAGCTTCTTCACCGCCGCCCGCGGGTCGTTGTCGTACGCCTTCCAGAACTCCGCCAGCCGGGCGCTGAGCACCGGGGCCTGCGGCTGCCACGGCGTGTCCCCGAAGGTGGGCGCCATGTGGTTGAGGTCCACGAAGGTCTGCACGGAATCGGCCACC
The DNA here is from genome assembly GCF_040301705.1 of Streptomyces sp. NPDC000151. Classification (NCBI taxonomy): domain Bacteria; kingdom Bacillati; phylum Actinomycetota; class Actinomycetes; order Kitasatosporales; family Streptomycetaceae; genus Streptomyces; species Streptomyces sp. NPDC000151. Next base: position 29,432 of record NZ_JBEPFC010000041.1, read on the forward strand.
CGCGGATCACCTCCCGCGAGGTGCAGCGCGGACTGCCGGGCCGAGCGCGCCACGTCGTACCCGCGGTCGTTCCAGGCGAAGTCGGCGATGGTGAAGACGGCGAGCTTGCTGGCCGCCTCCTGGTTCATCGGGTTGGAGACGACGCCGCTCAGGTGATCGGAGAGGCCCGCCTCGCGCTTGTCGTACGGGGCGAGCAGCAGCCGGCCCGCGGTCTGGCCGTAGTCGTTGACGGGGTAGTTGTCCCAGACGAAGACCTTGCGGCCGAAGAGCTCGGCGGCCTTGGATGCCTGGTCGTTGGTGATCTCCGACGGCACAACCTCAGTACCGGTCCACATCACCTCGACGTCCTTCTCCAGTGCCGACCGCAGCTTCTGCTTGTACGCGGTGTCGGTGAGATCGCCGTACTCGGTGGGGACCATCTGCAGCGGGTTGGTGCCCTCATGGGTGGCGACGAAGTCGCGCTGGACGGTGTTGAGCAGGCCCACCTGCGCCTCGGCGGCCGGGCCGCGGCCCGGCGCACCGAATTTCTTCTCGTCCCCCGCGCAGTTCCACTTGGTGTAGCTGATGTCGTCCAGCGGGACGGAGAAGGAGCGCACGCCCAGGTCGTACATCGACTGCAGCTTGGCGGTGAGCGCCTTGACGTCGGCCGGGTCGGAGTAGCAGATGGAGTTGCCGGGCGAGACCGCGAAGGTGAAGCGGACGTGGTTACCGGTCGCGCGCTTCACCAGCGCGCCGAGCTCGGCGAGCTTGTCGGCGGGGTAGGGGTCGCGCCACTTCTCGCGGTGGTACGGGTCGTCCTTCGGCGCGTAGACGTAGGTGTTGGACTTCACCTCGCCGAGGAAGTCCACCTGGTCCAGCCGCTCCTCGTTCGTCCACGGGGAGCCGTAGAAGCCCTCGATGGAGCCGCGCAGCGGCATGGCCGGGAAGTCGGAGACGGCGGCCCCGGCGATCCGGCCGTCGGTGATCAGGCCGCGCAGGGTCTGGACGGCGTAGTACTGGCCCGCGGCGTCGGTGCCGCCGAGCGCGACGGTGGCGCGCTCCTGCCGCCCGGCCGCGACCCGCAGCGCGTAACCCTCGTCGTGCGTCGGTACGTCGGTGCCGCGCAGGGCCGCCGCCACGTCCGCGCGGGTGGCCGGGCCGAGCAGCACGGTGAGCGGGGCGTGGCCCGTGGCGCGGGCGGTGACATCGATGTCACGGATGCCGTGCGCGCGCAGCGTCTCGGTGAGCAGCCGCCGGGCGGCCGCGTCGGTGTCCTTGCCGGCCACGATCTCGGCACGGCCGCCGAGCCGGACGTCGGCCGAGACGCGGGACATGTGCTGGGGAGTCGGCGAGATCACGGGCAGCGGCCGTGCGGGCGCGTGCTCCGGTGCCGCGCCGGCCGAGGGCGCCGTACCGAGCGTGGCGGCGGCGAGCAGGACGGCGAGCGAGCCGGTACGGGATCTGGAGAGGACGGTCACGTGGCCTCCGGGTGCGGACGGACGACGGAAACGCGGACGGCCCATGGGGGGTAAACGGAACGGGGCCAGAACCGTCCGCAAGCCTCCGACAGGCGCGAACGTACGTCAATGCCGTCGAGTCCGACAGGACTTGGACTTTTGTCCGCGCGTTTCCCCCTACTGCGCTCCCGGCACATCCACCCGCACGGCACATCCCCTCCACGGCCGAGCCCACCGAACGACGAGGAGAACGCATGCGCATCCGTCCACGTACCGGGGAAGCCCGCCCCCGGCCCCCCGGTAATGGCCGCGGCCGCGGCGGCCGCGCTGCTGACGACCATGCCGTACGGGTCCGCGGCCGGCGGCTCCGGCGGCTCACGGTCCGGGCCCGCAGCCGATCCCGCCGCCGGACGGCTCGCGGCGGCTGGCGTGCCACAGGGCAGAGCCCGGCCCGACGCCCACGACGGCCCCGGAGTCCTAGCCCGGACACCAGGGGACAAGTAACCCGCCAGTAGGTTCTGGGGACCGTTTCCCTGCGGTGGGACGCCTCGTGGACTGTCCGGGTGAATGTCCGGGAGGCCGACGACAAGGGGCGGGTGTGCGGCAGGAGTGGTCGCCGGAGGAGTTGCTGGCGAGCTGGACCCTGGTGGACGGCGACTGGAAGCTCGTGGCCAACAAGACCGGGCCGACCCGGCTCGGCTTCTGCCTGATGTTGAAGTTCTTCGAGATCGAGGCCCGGTTCCCGGAGTTCATCGAGGAGTTCCCCCAGCCCGCGGTGGAGTACGTCGCGGGTATGGCGAAGGTGCCGGCGGCGGAGCTGGCGAAGTATGCCCTGGCTGGTGCGAAGCGGCACCGCAAGCAGATCCGCGAGGCCCTGGGGTTTCGCCCGCCGACGCTCGCCGACGAGGAGTCGCTGACTGCGTGGCTGGCTGCGGAGGTGTGCCCAGTCGAGCTGGTGGAGGACCGGCAGCGCGAGGCCTTGCTGGTGGAGTGCCGCACGCGGAAGATCGAGCCGCCCGGGCCGACCTGTATCGAGAAAGTCCTGGTTGCGGCGCGCGGCAGGTGGGAGCGGGCGTTCTGTGCCCGACCATCGAGCGCCTGGGCGTGGTGGGCAGGGGCCGGCTGATGGCGCTGGTGGCGGAGGGGAACGACGAGGGCACCGCGCTGCTGGCCGCGCTCAAGCGTGACCCGGGGGCTGTCGGTCTGGACGCCCTGTTGATGGAGATCCTCAAGCTCATGTCGGTGAGGGAACTCGGCCTCCCGAAGGGGTTGTTCGTGGGCTGCTCGGAGAAGCTGGTGGCCGCGTGGCGGGCGAGGGCGATCAAGATGTATCCCTCGGATTTCCGCGACACGAGCGAGGACGGACGGATCACGCTGGTCGCGGCTCTGTGCTGGTCGCGGCAGGCGGAGATCACCGATGCTTTGGTCGACCTGCTGATCGCCCTGGTCCACAAGATCAATGCCCGTGCGGAGCGGCGGGTGGAGAAGCAGCTGACGGCCGAGTTGAAGAAGGTGCGGGGCAAGGAGGGGATCCTCTTCAAGCTGGCGGAGGCCGCGGTTGGTAAGCCGGACGAGGTGGTGCGGCGGGCGCTGTATCCGGTGGTCGGTGAGATGACGCTCAAGGACCTGGTGACCGAGGCGAAGGCGAACGAGAAGGTCTTCAAGGCGAAGGTCCGCACCACGCTGCGCTCCTCGTACAGCTCGTACTACCGGCAGATGCTGCCGCCGCTGCTGAACACGTTGGGCTTCAAGTGCAACAACACCGCCTACCAGCCGGTGACGGACGCCATGAAGCTGCTGAAGAAGTACGCCGACATCGACGGCAAGACCCGCTTCTACGCGGCCGGGACGAGCCGCCGATGGACGGTGTGGTGCGCAAGGACTGGCGCGAGGCGGTCGTCGACGACAAGGGCAGAGTCGAGCGCATCCCGTACGAGCTGTGCGTCCTGGTCGCGTTGCGGGACGCGGTGCGCCGCCAGGAGATCTACGTCGAGGGCGCGGCCCGCTGGAAGAACCCGGAGGACGACCTGCCTGGTGACTTCGAGGCCACCCGCACTGTGCACTACGCCGCAATCCGTCAGCCTCTGAACCCCAGGGTGTTCATCGCCGATCTGAAGAAGCGGATGACCGCGGGCCTGGATGGGCTGTCGGCGGCGCTCGCGGACGGCAGCGCGGGCGGGGTGAAGGTCACCACCCGCAAGGGCGAGCCGTGGATCACCGTGCCGAAGCTGGAGCCGCTGGCCGCACCGACCGGCCTGCAGGCGCTCAAGGACGAGGTCGTACGGCGGTGGGGAGTCCTCGACCTCCTGGACGTGCTGAAGAACGCCGACTTCCTCACTGGCTTCACCGACGAATTCTCCTCGGTCGCCGCGTACGAGCGCTTCGACCGCGATGTCCTCCAGCGCCGCCTCCTGCTCGCGCTGTTCGCACTGGGCACGAACATGGGGATCCGCGCGATCGTGGCGACCGGCGAGCACGGCGAGAGCGAGGCCGCGCTGCGGCACGTGCGCCGGCACTTCATCACCGTCGACAACCTCCGCGCCGCCGTCACCCGGCTGGTGAACGGCACCTTCGCTGTCCGCGACGCCGACTGGTGGGGCTGCGGTACGGCGTGCGCGTCGGACTCGAAGAAGTTCGGCTCCTGGTCGTCGAACTTCATGACCGAGTACCACGCCCGCTACGGCGGCAACGGCGTGATGATCTACTGGCACGTCGAGCGGAAGAACGTCTGCATCTACTCCCAGCTCAAGTCGTGCTCGTCGTCCGAGGTCGCGGCGATGATCGAGGGACTGCTGCGGCACTGCACGGACGCCGAGATCGAGTCCCAGTACGTCGACACCCACGGCGCCTCGGTGGTCGGGTTCGCGTTCACCGAGCTGCTCAACTTCCGGCTGTTGCCCCGGTTGAAGAACATCGGCAGCATCCGCCTGTACCGCCCCGACGACTCCCCGCCCGGCTGGCCAGCGCTCGGGGCCTCGCTGACGCGCCCGATCCGCTGGGAGCTGATCGAGCAGCAGTACGACCAGATGGTCAAGTACGCCACCGCGCTGCGGCTGGGAACGGCGGAGGCGGAGCAGGTGCTGCGGCGTTTCACGCGCGGCGGCCCCAAGCACCCCACCTATCAGGCTCTCGAAGAACTCGGGCGCGCCGTGCGCACGGTCTTCGCTTGCGATTACCTCGCCAGCCCCGGCCTGCGCCGGGAGATCCACGGCGGCCTCCAGGTCGTGGAGAACTGGAACAGCGCGAATACCGTGCTCCACTACGGCAAGGACGGCGCCCTGACCGGCCCGGACAAGGAGCACGCCGAGACTTCGATGCTCGCCCTGCACCTACTCCAGTCCGCGCTCGTGCACGTCAACACCCTGCTGGTGCAGCAGGTCCTGGCCGAACCGGTATGGGCATCGAGGCTCAGTGACGAGGACCGACGCGGGCTGACCGCGCTGTTCTGGTCGAACGTCAACCCGTACGGCACCTTCCGCCTCGACATGGACAAGCGCCTCGACCTCGGGCTGGCCGCCGGCGTGCCCCGCCCTCGCTCTTCGGCGGATGCCACCGACCGATCGACCGCTGAGGCATGATGACGGACTCCGCCGACCTCGCCGGCCTCCGGATGAACGAGGCCGCGTGGCGGGTGCTCGACCCGGCACGCGCCTATGCCGCCCGGGGCCGTACGGTTTCGGCAATCCGTGTTCCGGTGCTCTCGTGCCGGCAAAGTTGAGCCAGAAGCCCGAGAACCGCCAGTAGATGTTCACCACTGTGGAAGGCACCTGGTGAGCCCCAGAACCGAACTTCATGGACACCGGGTCGTCGTGACGCTTTCGCGGCAGGCGTCACAGCACGTCGGGTGCGCTCTTCTGGGCGGGCTCCGCGGGTTTTGGGTGATCCGGGCTGCTGACCGGGGCGGCGGCACGCAGCGCCACTTCGACCCGGCGGTTGCTGGTCATGGTCGCCGTGATGGCGGTCATGGTGAGGAGCAGGCCTGCGGCGGCGTAGAGCGGGGTGCGTACGTCGTAGGCGGTGGCCAGCCAGCCGCCGAGGAAGGCACCGAGGGGGGCGGCGCACATGGCAAGCATGCGGGAGGTGGAGGCGACCCGGCCCATGCGGTGGGCGGGAACGATCGCCTGCCGCAGGGAGGGTCCGAGCACCATTGTGGCACCCATGCCGGCTCCGCAGACGGCGAGCGCGAGCCCGGCCAGGTACGGGTTCGGGGCGGCGGCGAGCCCCAGGATGGCGAGCCCTTCGGCTGCGGCCGTGCAGGTCAGTGCGGTGCCGGTGCCGAGTCGTCGGCCGAGGAAGGAGGCAATGCCCGCGCCGAGCAGGCCGCCGGTGGCCTCCGCCGTGAGGAGCAGGCCGAAGCCGAAGGTGCCGATACCGAGGCGCTCGCGGGCGAAGAGGGCGAGGACGGTCTCCACGGCGAGGAAGGCGATGTTCCCGACCGCCGGGCGCAGCGCGAGGCCGAGCAGTAGCCGGTCCCGAAAGACGTATGAGGCCCCGGCCCGTGCCTGCCGGAGCAGTGACTCGCGGGTCTCCGCCGCGGGCCGGGGTACGGCGGGCAGCGTCCGTACGAGCAGTGCGGAGAGCGCGAACGACACTGCATCGGCGAGCAGTGGAACCGATCGTCCGAGCGCGAGCAGGGCACTGCCCGCGGGCGGCCCGGCGAAGCCGGACATGGCGGTCTGGGCGCCGCGCAGGCGGGAGTTGGCGCGCTCCAGGAGTGCGGTGTCGCGGTGGAGGAGATCCGGCAGATGAGCCGTGGCGGCGGTGTCGAAGAAGAGTCCGCCGAGGCCGAGCAGGAAGGCGACAGCCGCGAGCAGCGGAATGCTCAGCATGTCGAGTACGGCCGCCGCCGCCGGTATCGCGAGCAGTGCCGCACGCGCCGCGTCCGCGACCCACATCGTGTGCCGGCGGTCCCAGCGGTCCACCAGCGCACCGCCGAGCACCCCGAACAGCAGCCACGGCAGTGTCCCCGCGGCCGTGACGACAGCGAGCGCCATCGGGTCCCGTGTCAGTGTCAGCGCGATCAGCGGCAGCGCGGCGTGGGTGATCCCGTCGCCGAGTGAGGACACCGTCTGCGCGGTCCACAGCCGTCCGAACCCGGCCGGCAGCTTCCTGGCGTCAGTCACTTGGTGCCCCCTTCGGTCTGCTTGCCCTGTGCCGGGTGGAACAGGGCGAAGACGAGCGACGCGTCCGGCAGCGACGGGTCGGACAGTTCCCGGTACTCGTCCGCCAGTTCCTGCAGCCGCGCCCCCAGCCGGGCGAACTGCTCCTCGGTGAGCCGCAGATGCGCCATCCGTACGTGCCGCTCACCATCCACCGGCGATGCCTCCAGGTCCGCCACCGCGTGCCGCATCAGCACATCCGGCCCTCCCTCGCCCGGATCCGGCAGCACGATCGAGCGCGCGGCCATCGCGTAGTACCGCTCGGTGACCCCCCGCACCTTCCGCGTCCGTACGACCTTCACCAGGCCGGCCCGTTCGAGGAGGCGCACGTGGTAGCTGGAGCTTCCCTTCGCGAGGCCGACCCGCGCGGCGATCTGGGTGATCGTCGCGGGCTCGAAGCGGAGCACGGCCATGATCCGGTGGCGCGTGAGGTTGGAGACGGCGCGCAGTTGCTCGTCCGTGGTGACGTGAAACGTCTCGGGGAGATCATCGGTAGGCATGCCCCCAATGGTCAACGTTTCTTGACCATTGGGCAAGGGGTTTCGCAGACCGCCGGAATCTGCCGTCCGTGCGCGAGGTCTTCCGTTGAAGCCCCGTCCGCCCGGCGGGCGGACGCTTCGCCACCCCCTCATTTCGATTGGGCCCGGTGCGGGGCCTGGCGGGCCGCTGCCCTCCTCACCGGGGCCCTCGGGATCATCAGCCGTGCCGACAGGCATGCTCGGACACCTCGCCGTGCAGAAAGCGGCCCTATCGGCTGCCGGCGAGGGCGGGCAGGACGCGGGTCCGCAGGACGTCGAGGAAGACCTCGGGGTGCCGGTAGGCGGCGAAGTGGCCGGCGTCCTCGATCAGAGTGAACTCCTTGACGGGTGCCTGCACCTCATCGAAGAAGGCGCGGGCGCGGGCGGGCGTGTTCACGAGGTCGCAGGCGCCCTGGACGACGAAGAACGGCACGTCGAAGCGGGTGCCGTCGGCGCGGTCGTCGAAGGAGGCGGTGTCCGGCAGCAGGGCGGCGGAGACCATGAAGCTCTTGAAGAAGGTGACGATCTCGCGCAGGGAGTGCAGCGGCGAGAACCACAGCGACTTCATCACCACGGACTTCATCGCGGCGAAGGTGTGCGGGTCGGTGGCGGAGGCGAAGCGACTGAAGTGGCTGAACTGTTCGGCGCTCCAAGTCCGCTGGTCCGGGCCCATCTCCCGTACGGCCGCCGCCTCCTTCTTCTTGCCCGCCCTCTCCAGCCGCTCCAGCGCGGCGTAGTAGTCGGAGGCGTCCCGGCCGCCGTCGAAGACCTTCTGGTCGGTCCCGACGTACGCGCCGACGAGGTCGGGGCGGCTGCGGGCGACACGCAGCGCGACGGCGCTGCCGAAGGAGCAGCCCAGCAGGACGACCCGGTCCGCGCCGAGGCGGTCCCGTACATGCTCGACGACCTCCACGGCGTCCCGCACCAGCCGGTCGAACGTCATCTCGCCCTGCGCGTCGACGCCGGAGCGGCGCAGGGTCTTGCCGGTGCCGCGCATGTCCCAGCGCACCAGGGTGACGTGCCGCTCCCAGTCGCGGGAGACGTGGGCGAGGATCGAGTTGGAGGAGCCGGGGCCTCCGTGGAGTTCCACCACGACCGGGTGGGCGCGGTCCTCGCCCCGGACGGAGAGCCACTGGTCGAGCCCGCCGATCCGAGTGAAGTGCTGCTCGTCGACGCCTTGTCCGCCAGTGATGCGCAGGCGGCGGGCGTTCCCCGAGCGGACGATCGCGCGATGCGAGAGGAGAGCGGTCACGGAGGCGGCGATGGTGGCGCCGGCTGCGGTGATGGCAGTGACAAGCATGGACACCCCTAAGAACTGCGTATGTGATACACGATTAATTGCTGTGTATGTTATACACAGTTACTGGGTGGGGGGCAACCCCGATACTTGTTGGCACCCCTTCGCGGCCTGGCTGCGGGAAAGGAGACCGGTACCGTGCCGGCGAACAAGGAGAGCGAACGGGACCCCGGCGCCAGCCTCGCGCTGCTGTGGGGGGAGACCGACAGCCGCCCCCGGCGGGGGCCGAAACCGAAGTTCACCCCCGTGGACGTGGCCCGCCGAGGCATCGAGATCGCCGACGCCGAGGGGCTGGAAGCCCTGTCGATGCAGCGGGTGGCCGGGCTGCTCGGGGTCACCACGATGGCCCTCTACCGCTACGTCCCCGGCAAGCCCGACCTCGTCGACCTGATGGTCGACACCGTGCTCGGCGCCCCGCCCGACCTCGACCGCGTCACCGGTGGCTGGCGCCGCCGCGTCGAGACCTGGGCCCGGGCCTGCTGGGACGTCTACCGCGCCCACCCCTGGATCCTGACCGCGACGGGCCTCCGACGGCAGGCCATGGGGCCGCACCAGGTGGCCTGGCTGGACGTGGCCCTCGCCGCCCTCGAACCGACCGGGCTCGACGCCCGCCGCCGCCACGACGCCGCCCTCCTCGTCCTGAGCCTGGTCCGCAACCTCACCCAGCAGGCGCTCGACCGGAACGAGGAGGCCGACAGGGAGTGGGACCGCCTCACCGCCCGCCAACTGAGCGAGCATGCCGACCGGTTCCCCGCCGTCACCCGCGTCCTCGCCGAAGGCGGCTTCGCCCGCACCGACGACGACCCCCTCGCCTTCGGCCTCACCTGCCTCCTCGACGGCATCCAGAGACTCGTCGAACACTCCGATGGCGCATACGCAGACGGACACCCAGCCGGGCCCCAGACGCCCGCCTCGCGGGCCGTTTCGTAGCGCGGCGCACCCGCCGCGATCAGCGATGCGAACCGGGGCGGCCGACGCAGCCGGAACCCTGCCCACGGTCTACAGCGGGCTGCGCCCCTCGGGGGACGTCCTTCTGGATGCGGCGGACGATTCCCTCGCACCTGGTCGCTTGCCACCGAACGGTGGCGAGACGGAAGACAGGCGAGACGCCCCTGGGGCATGCGTCTGTCGTCAAACGATGGCGAGCTCAAGCGGTCAGCGCATCACCGCTGTTCAGGAGGCCAGCGTAGACCTCTGCCGGAGTGCGATAGCCATGGGTCTTGCGCGGACGATGGTTCAACTCGTGGGCGATGGCGTCCAGGTCGGCCTGGCTGAACGTGCGAAGGTCCGCGCCCTTGGGAAGGTACTGCCGAAGCAGCCGGTTGGTGTTCTCGTTGGTGCCGCGCTGCCACGGGCTGCGCGGCTTGCAGAGGTAGATCGGCATCCCGGTCTCGGCGGTGATGGCCTGGTGTTCGGCCATCTCACGGCCCCGGTCCCAGGTGAGCGTTCGTCGCAGCTGGGGCGGGATGCCGAGGAGACTCCTGGTCAGGTGCGGAGTGACCTGCTCAGCCTTGAGCCGTCCGGCAGCGCAACGACGGCCGTGTAGCGGCTGGTGCGCTCGACGAGCGTGGCGACGGCCGAAGGCCGGGTGCCCATCACGAGATCGCCCTCCCAGTGGCCGGGAAACTTGCGGTCCTCGACCTCGGCGGGGCGGGCGGTGATGGACACCATGCCGCGGATGATGCCCCGCCCGGTGGGCCGCCGGGCGATCCTCGGTCGGCGCATGGGTCTGGCTGACCGCAGCCGTTGGGTGAGGCTGCGGTCGATTGCCTGGCGCCGGCGAGGGTCATGGAGCGAGAGGTAGATCGCTTCGTGCGAGATCTGCATGGAGGCGTCACCAGGAAACTGGCGTCGCAGCCATCCTGCGATCTGCTCGGGTGACCAGCACAGAGCCAGCTTGGCCTCCACCAGGGCGCGTAGAGCGGGCCGTTGCGCGAGTTCGGCCTGCTTGGGCCGGCGGCCGCGCTCGTAGGCGGCAGCATCGGCCGACGCGGCTCGGTAGCGGTCCCGGCCGCCATTGCGGGCGATCTCGCGGGAGACGGTCGAAGGTGATCGGCCCAGCCGCTTGGCCAGCTGCCGGGCCGATGCCCCGGCGGCGATGCCGCGGGATATCTCCTCGCGCTCGCTGCCGCTCAGATGCCGCTCTGACCGTGTCTGCGGGGTGAGGCGGACGCCGCCGCTCTGGTAGAGGAACCGGCGGGCGTGCTGCATCGGCGCCCCGAGTGCCCGCCCGATCAAGCTGAACGACTGCCCCTCGCGCCAGCGCCTCCAGATCTCATCCTGCTGTGCCGGCGAGAACCCGTAGTCACGCACCTGTGCCTCCACGGTCACATGATCATCCGTGGGTGGTGGTTGATCACTTGAGGGTGCCATCGTTTGACGACAGACGGCCCGAGCATCCAATGAACCGTGCAATCCGGGGGTTCGCGGCGACCCGAATCCAATCGGATCCGATGGTGATTGCTGACAGGGTTTGACGACAGATAGGGTCCGATCCTCCGTACGGAAAGGGCCCCTCAGTGGCGAACCTGGTCTACAAGCGGGTCTCGACCGACCAGCAGTCCACCGCCCGCCAGGACCTCGTCCTGGACGAGGCCGGGATCGAGGACCCGGTCGTCTTCGAGGAGGACCCCGGCACCTCCAGCCGCCTCCACCCGCTCCAACGCCCGAAGTTCCGCGCGCTCCTCGACTACGCGCGGCCCGGCGACACTGTGCACATCTCCGAGATGTTCCGCCTCGTCCGTGGCACTGGGCACATCCTCGACGTGCTCGACGTCCTCCACCGCGACCAGGTCGCCCTGCGCATCCACGACGGCGCGTTCTCCGCGATGGACCTCACCGCCCGCCACCCGCGCACCGGCGAGCTGCTGTCCACCGTGAAGTTTATGGTGCAGACCCTCGCCGCCGCCGGCGAGCTCCAGCGCGACCTCCAGAGGGAGCTCACCTACGACGGACTGCGCGCCGCCGAGGCCAAGGGCAGCAAGGGTGGCCGCCGCCCCGCCGTGGCGGCTGACAAGACCGGCGACGTACGCGCCGCGTACCTGGAGGGCCGCTCCATCGCCGCCCTCGCCCGCGACCACGGCGTCAGCCGCGGCGCCATCCGTACCGCCGTCGCCGACCTCCTGCCCGAGCACACCGCCACCGAGGAGGACTCCCCCGCCCCGGAGCTGCCGGTTGCCGTCGACATGCCGGGCAAGGTCGCCGACTTCCTCCGCGCCAGCGAGCTGGACGACGTCGAGCGGGCCGCGCTCGACCAGGGCGTGACCGTACGACGCGGCCAGGGCTACACCCTGGGCGTCACCGCCGTCCCGGCCGTGCACCACCGACTCCTCGCCCGCTGCCAGCCGCTCGACGGCGGCCCGGGCGCTCCGGCGGTCCCGGCCCAGCGCAAAGCCCGTCGCGATTACGAGAACCGCGTCAGCACCCTCGCGCCGAGACCATGATCGTTCTCACCGGGATTTCCTGTACCCCGACTACTCACACCCGTGAACGGCAAGCCCCCGGAACCTACTGGCGGGTTACATGTTCCCTGGTGTCCGGGCTAGGACTCCGGGGCCTACATATCGCAAAGCCGCGTGAGCCAGTTACTGCGCTCCCTGGAGAACAGGATCGGTGCCCGGCTCGTCGAGCGCACAAGCCGGCGCGTACGACTCACCCCTCTCGGCGAACAACTGTTCCGGGGCATGCGCCCCGCTTTCGACGCCATACTGGCAACCCTCGATGACGTCCGCGCTGCAGCCAGAGGCGTTGGAGGGCTCCTGCGCATAGGTTTCCAGGGCACCGCCAACGACTACGTCATGGACGCCATCGCGCTCTTCCAGAAGAGACACCCCGACTGTGCCACCGAGCTCGTGGAGGTCCCTTTTTCCGACCCTTTCGGCCCGGTTTACCGCCGCGAAGTCGATACTGCGGTGGTCCTCATGCCAGTCGAAGAGAGTGAACTTGTTCTTGGGCAGGTCTTCTCCAAACAGCCACAGGTTCTCGCGGTTTCTTCCCGGCATCCCTTCGCGCAACACGACAGTCTGAGCGCCGAGGATCTCGCCACCTGTCCACTCATCAGCGTTCATGGCGCAGCGCCGGAGTACTGGCGCCGTGCGCAGGCCCCGAGCACCACCCCCGGGGGACTCGCCATTCCCGTCGGGCCCACGGTGAGAACTCTTCAAGAGGCCCTGGCACTCGTGCAGGCTCGTCCGCGTGACCGTTCCCGAGGGCTCCAGGTCATACAGGTCAAGGGCGACCCGGATCGGGCGCACCAAAGCCTTCAGGCGGTCGTCATCCATGGTCTGCTGTCCCGTCAAAACGGTGACGTCGATTTGCAGGGCGCTGGCTACGGCGTCGAGAAACGCATTGGATGCCTGGCGGGCGCCGCACTCAACCTGATTCAGCAGGCTGTACGAGTACGGAATCCGATCAGCCAGGCCGCGCTGCGTCAGGTGCGCTCGCCGTCGCTCTCGCCGAATTCGGGCACCCGTGTGATCGTCGTCCAGAGAGGGCATACTTGTCTCCGTTCCTGACTCGGCATCCGGAACATACCCCGCGCCCCACGGCGTTGGACCACGATCGCTGCCGATTCCGGCCGGAATCAGAGGCGCTCTCATGTGGTCGGATAGACCTCATGACGTCGCGTGTGCTCTACCTCTTCGGGTCCGCAGCCCCTCCCGTTCACGACATCGCCGCGGTTGTCCGGACGGCGCAGAACCGCGGGTTCACCGTGTGCCTCGGCCTCACCCCGACCGCCACGGACTGGCTGGACCCTCAGCGGACCGAGCTGGAACGGCTGACGGGATATCCGGTGCGTTCGCGGTACAAGCGGCCCGGGACGGCGGACGTGTGGCCCAAGGCGGACGTGATCGCGTTCGCGCCGGCCACCTTCAACAGCATCAATGCCTGGGCGCTGGGCATCACCCAAAATTTCGTCGTCGGCGTGGTCGCCGAAGGCATCGGCAAGGGAATCCCGATGGTGACGATGCCGTGCGTGAACGCGGCCTACGCCGCCCATCCGCAGCTCGACCGGAGTATCGAGACGCTGCGCGGCGCCGGCATCCGAGTGCTTTACGGGGAGGGCGGCTTCGTACCGAATGCACCCGGCCAGGGCCGCCCGCCCGCGTATCCGTGGCACCTGCTCCTCGACGCTGCCGAACAGGCTGCCTCCACGCCGTGAGAAGCGCAGCAGCTGCACCGCCGCCCCCGCCTGGTTCACCCGTTGACGTACCGGTAGTGGGTGGTCAGTCGTCCCTCGTCGTCGAGTATGTGAAAGGCGAGCGCGGGCGGCTGATCCAGGTGCACGTGATCCTTGGGATGGGCGCGGTGCTCCCAGGGCAGCCGGATGGTGGAGACCACTCCAGGCGCCACAAGCAGCGGCCGTCCGGCGAAGGTGGTCGCGGCCGCAGTGTGGGCGTGTCCGCAGAGGAAGGCCACCAGGTTGCGATGGCGGTCGGCGAGCGCGGCCAGCCGCTCCGACTCGAACTGCCGGATGCCGTCGACATACGGAACGTTCAGCAGGATCGGCGGATGGTGGAAGCCGACCAGCACGGGCACGTCGTCCGGGGTCCCAGCCAGCACATCCGCCAGCCACGCCAGAGTCTCCTCCTCCAGAAGGCCCTCGTCCTTGCCGGGGATCGAGGAGTCGCACAGCGCGATGACGAGGCCGGTGGTGCGGTGCACCTGGTTGACCGGTGCCGACGCACCCGGCTGCCCGAGCAGGAACTCCCGGAACGCTGCGCGGTCGTCGTGGTTGCCGGGGCAGGCGAGGACCGGGTGCCGGGAAGCCAGCAGCCGCCGCGCCTCCTGGTACTCCTCGGGCCTGGCGTTGTCGGCGATGTCCCCGGTCACCAGGACGGCGTCCAGGTCGTGGGGGAGGTTGTCGAGGTACTCCATGACGGCGCGGGCGCGCCGGCCGCTGCGCTCGTCGCCGTCCAGGTGGATGTCACTGAGGTGAGCGATCACAATCACTGTCCAAGTCCCTCCGTCGCGGCCTGCGGGCTTCCCACTGGGACTTTAAGGGCGCCCGATCGAGGTGTGTCGGCCCTCTCGGATGGACCGTGTCACGACCCGGGAGGGCTCATCCGCATCGGGCGCCGGCGCCGCGGCCGGCGCCAGGCTGATCTCGGGGCCCGGAGCCTCGAGGACATCGCGCTGGCGCGGCTCTCGGCCACGTACAGCCTGGCCACTCAGGTGCGGTCGAAGATCGGCCGCTGCAACCAGGCATGCCTCACAGCAGACCGCGCGGCCCTGTACGCGGAGTGGTCCGGCTCCCCGCTCGCCGCCGCGGCGGCAGCCCGGGAGCTGAGCATCGTCCTGCGCCACCAGGACCAGCCGGCCACCGCCCAGCGCCCTATTATCCTCGACGCGGTCTCCGCAAGACCGAGGCGCAGGCATCCGCATACGCGCAAATGCTGTGCACGACCTCCTACACCGCTGCCTGCGCCGACGACCGGGAGCAGGCCCTCGCCATGATCCGGCGGCCTGCCCGCCTGACTCCGGCTGGGGCACTGAACCCTTTCCAGGAAGCGCAGGCCGGCCGCGAGGGAGAACGGGCCTCAGGGAGTGAGGACGACGGTGGTCACCGTCAGCCTCCGTGCACGGTGAGCCGGTATCCCTCGGGACCGGTGAAGGAGAACGTCGGTCCGAACGGGCTGTCCTGCAGGGGGCTGACGTCCTGCGTGCCCGCCTGTACGAGTTGGTCGCGCAGCGCACTCGCGTCGGTGGTGCGCAGCCACAACGCCACGCCCAGGCCGGGACGTTCAGCGCCGTCCAGGTCGGTGCCCGGGAGCGGCTCGCGGACGGCGAACGGGATCGGGCCGGTGGTGAAGACCACCGCGCCGGGCGGCGAGGCGGGGGCCCGGCGCAGTCCGAGGCGCTCCTCGAAGAAGGTGGCAGCGGCGGGAACGTCGTTTACCTGCAGAGCGATGAAATCGGGGCCTTCGACGGTGGCAAGCATGGGTCCTCCGGAAGTTTTTCGATGTCAGGACTTTGACATGAGGACTGTAGGCACCTGCTCGCACGTATGTCAAAATGTTGACATGGAAGATCGTGCGCCCGTGCCCTCACCCCATCCGGCCCAGGACGTCACCGAGCACGTGGGGTACCGCCTCAAACGCGCCTCGGCCGCCCTGCGCAGCGCCATGGAAAGGGCCCTGCGCCGGCATGACCTCACCGTCCCGCAGTACTCCTGCCTCGAACTCCTCGACGAGCAGCCGGGCCTGTCCAACGCCGATCTGGCCCGCGGCACCTTCGTGACCCGGCAGTCCGCCAACGTCGTGCTGCGCGGCCTCAAGGACGCCGGCCTCATCACCCGTCCGGCCACCACCGACCACGGCCGGGCCCTGCCCGTGCACCTCACCCCCTCCGGACAGCAGCGCCTGCACGCGGCCCGCAGCGCCGTCTACGCCATCGAGGAACGCATGATCAAAGCGATTCCGCAGCAGCGGCTCGCGGCCCTCCTCGCCGACCTCGACACCATGGCCGAGGCCCTCGACGAGTAAGACGGGTAAGCCACGAAGTGCTCCGGCCGGGGCGGCAGCGGGACGGCACGACGGCGTCGTCAGGGGGCGAAGGCGAGAAAGCGACGATCGTCACCAAGATCTTCGCTGGCGAGACGCCGCCCGACTCCTGATTCTAGGATCGGGAGCGTGCTCGCACGCCGCCCGTTCCGCCGCACCGCAGGAGATCACCGCATGACCGACCCGCACCGGCTGGCCTGGCTCGATGTCACCTCCGGCGTCGCGGGGGACATGCTGCTCGGCGCGCTGGTCGACGCCGGGGCCGCGACGGATGCCGTGCAGCAGGCGATCGACGCGGTGGTACCGGGTGCGGTGCGGCTGACGCAGGCGGCCGTCACCCGCGCCGGGCTGCGGGCCACCAAGGTCGGCGTCGAGCCGCTGGCCGAGGACCACCCGCACCGCACCTGGCGCTCCATCAGGGACCGGATCGAGGAGGCCGGACTGCCGGGGCCGGTACGCGACCGGGCCCTGGCGGCCTTCGGCCGGCTCGCGGCGGCGGAGGCGCGGGTGCACGGCGTGCCGGTCGAGGAGGTGCACTTCCACGAGGTCGGCGCGTGGGACTCGATAGCGGATGTGGTCGGGGTCTGCGCCGCGCTGCACGACCTCGGGATCACGCGGATCACCGCGAGCGCGGCCGCGCTGGGCTCCGGGCGGGTGCGCACGGCGCACGGCGACCTCCCTGTGCCGGTGCCCGCCGTGCTCGAACTGGCCGCGGGCTGGGAGGTGGTGGGCGGCGGTACCGGTGAGCTGGCCACCCCGACCGGCATGGCGCTGGTGACCGCGCTGGCCGCGGAGTGCGGCGACCTGCCGCGGCTGCGGGCCGAGGCGACCGGGGTGGGCGCCGGTACGAAGGACACGCCGGGGCGGCCGAATGTCGTACGGGTGGTGATCGGCACCCCCGCGGCGGCCGCGGCCGGCGCGGACCACGAGACCTCCGCCGTCGTCCTGGAGGCCAACGTCGACGACCTGGACCCGCGGCTGTGGCCCGGCGTGCTCGCCTCGCTCCTGGCGGCCGGCGCCTCGGACGCCTGGCTGGTCCCCATCCTGATGAAGAAGGGCCGCCCGGCGCACACCCTCCGCGTGCTGGCGCCGCGGCAGCGCGCCGACGCGCTGCGCGACCTGGTCTTCCGGGAGACCAGCACGATCGGGGTGCGCGAGTCGGCCGTACGGAAGACCGCGCTGGAGCGGAGCTGGGTACGGGTCCCCGTGGCGGGCGGCGACGACGTGCCGGTCAAGGTCGCGCACCGGGGCGGGGTGATCGTGCGGGCCACGCCCGAGTTCGAGGACGTGGCGGCGCTCGCCGCGGAGCGGGGGCAGCCGGTCGTCACGGTACTGGACTCCGCTGCCGCGGCGGCGGTGGCAGCCGGTCTGGTCCCGGGCGCCGAACTGCCGGCCGACCGGACGTAGCCGAGCTACCGGCCGACCAGACGTAGCCATACCGGACGTAGCCGAACTGCCGGCCGACCGGACTGGTTCCGGCGGCTGACCTGCCGGCCGGCCTGACGTACCCGTACTGCCGGCCGGCCTGACGTAGCCGTACCGCCGGCCGACCGGACGTAGCCGTACTCAGCAGGGTGCCGCGATCTGGGCCGCCAGGTGGCCCGCGCCGTAGCCGTTGTCGATGTTGACCACCGCGACGCCGGGGGCGCAGGCGTTGAGCATGGCCAGCAGCGGGGCGAGGCCGCCGAAGGCGGCGCCGTAGCCGACCGAGGTCGGTACCGCGACGACCGGCGCGGCGATCAGCCCGGCCACGACGCTGGGCAGCGCGCCGTCCATGCCCGCGACGACTACGACGGCCCGCGCGGCGCGCAGCAGGTCCAGCTTGCCGAGGACGCGGTGCAGCCCGGCGACGCCCACGTCCACCACGAGTTCGGCCTCCCGGCCGAGGTAGCAGGCGGTCAGCAGGGCCTCCCGGGCCACCGGCAGGTCGGAGGTGCCGGCGCAGACCACGGCCACCTTGCCGCCGGCCGGCGGGGGCGGCGCCGGTGGCCAGGCGAGCAGCCGGGCCGCCGCGTCGTGGCGCGCTTCGGGGAGTTCGGCCAGTACGGCCTCGGCGTGGCCGTCGTCCGCGCGGGTGAAGAGGGTGGCCGGGCCGGCGCCCTTCTCCCGTACGGCGGCGGCGATCGCGGCGACCTGGGCGGCCGTCTTGCCCTCGCAGTAGACGGCCTCCGGGTAGCCGCGCCGCCCGGCCCGGTCGTGGTCCAGCTCGGCGAGACCCACGAGCGTGGCGTCTGCGGGGTCCTGGGCGTACTCAGGCATGGCGGCCGCCCTCCGTGACCCCCACCAGCGGCAGCGTGAACGCGCCCGACTGGATGCCCGCCAGGTCGACCGCGACCATGCGGAAGCCGGCCGCGCGCACCGCGCTCAGTACCGCCTCGCGCAGCTCCCCGGAGGCGGCCCGGGCGATCTCCTCGACCGGCAGCTCGACGCGCGCCACGTCCCCGTGGTGCCGCACCCGGCAGTCACTGAACCCCAGCTGCCGCAGCGCCTTCTCGGCCCGTTCGATCTGGCCGAGCTTGGCGGGCGAGACCTCTTCGAAGTGCGGGATGCGGGAGGCCAGGCAGGGCGCGGCGGGCTTGTCGGCGCTGGGCAGTCCGAGGGCGCGGGCGAGGCGGCGCACGGCGGCCTTGTCCAGGCCGGCGTCGGC
>NZ_JBEPFC010000042.1:0-47977 GCF_040301705.1 Streptomyces sp. NPDC000151
CCGGCCGGGCCTGCGGCGTGCGCCGGTGCGCTGCCGAGCGCCCAGCTGAACTGGGCGGCGGCGCCGGCGACCGCGGCCGCCTTCAGGAGGGCTCTGCGGGGGATCGGGGACATCGTTGTTCCTTTCCGTTGGCTGGTCGAGATCAGTGGTGACGCCGCGCGTACCGCTCCTCCACCGCGAGCGCCGCCGCGGTGAGGGCGCCGAGCACCGGGACGGCCAGCGGCGGGCTGAACCAGGCGGAGAGTGCCACCACGGCCACCCCGCCCACCAGGAGGAACGAGCCGGCCGGGTCGAGGACCGTGCGCCGGCCCGCGGCGGCGAGCAGCGCCCGCCAGGACGCCCCCGGCTCCCAGACGGCGGCCGCCCGCAGCCCCGCAACGGCGGCCCCGCACAGCGCGAGGAGGCCTGCCGCGCCCACGAGCGGCCCGCCGGGCACCCCGCCGCGTACCGCCGCCAGGTCCAGCCACGCCAGCCAGCAGGCGACCCAGCCGCCGAGACCGACGAGCCAGCCCCGGCGGGCCGCAGCGCGGACATCGGCCGCGAACTCCCGCAGCCCGGAGGGCTCGTGCGCAAGGTGGCGCCGCAGGTGGCGGGCGCCCGCCGCGAACGCCGCCGGATACGTGACCAGCGGCAGCGCGGCCAGGCCGATCCACACCCCGGTCAGCAGCGCCTCGGCGAAGAGCCCGAACCGCTCCCGGAACGGCGACTCCCCGGCCTTCCCTCGCGTCGCCGCCGTGCGTGTCCCGCTCGCCGTCGTCATGGCCGGCCCTCAGCCCTTCAGCCCGGACGTGGCCATGCCGTCGATCAGGTACCGCTGGAAGGCGAGGAAGAACGCCAGCACGGGCAGCAGCGCCACCAGCGCCATCGCGATCATGCCGCCGTAGTTGGCCACGCCCTCCTGGTCCCGGAACATCATCATGCCGAGCGAAACGGTGTACTTGGCGGGCTCGTTGAGGTAGATCAGCGGGCCCATGAAGTCGTTCCAGGCGTTGATGAACGTGAAGATCGCGCTGGTGATGAGGGCCGGGCGGCACAGCGGCAGCACGACCGACCAGTAGATCCGCAGGTGCCCGCAGCCGTCGAGCCGCGCCGCCTCGTCCAGCTCGCGCGGCAGGCCGCGCATGAACTGCACCATCAGGAAGACGAAGAACGCCTCGGTGGCCAGGTACTTCCCGAGCAGCAGCGGTACATAGGTATTGATCAGCCCGAGCTTCTGGAACATGACGTACTGCGGGATCAGCAGCACGTGGTACGGCAGCAGCAGCGTGCCGATCATCAGCGTGAACATCAGCCCGCGCCCGGCGAACCGCACCTTGGCGAACGCGTACGCCGTCAGCGAGGCGGAGAAGAGCACACCCACGACGGAACCCACCGCATAGAACAGCGAGTTGCCGAAGAAGGTGGTGATCGGGATGTCGGCGATGCCGTCGGCCAGGCCGCGGAAGTTGTCGAGCACGGGCCGGACCGGGAACAGCTCCAGGCTGCCGACGATCTCCTTGCTGGGCTTGAACGCCGCGCCGATGACCCAGACCACCGGGTAGAGGACGACCGCGAGGACCGCCAGGGCGCCGAGGTGCCAGGCGACACCGGAGCGCGTACGGGACGTGCCGACAGCGCTCATCGGGCCGCCTCCTCGTAGTGGACCCACCGCTTCTGCGACCAGAACAGCACCGCCGTCACCAGCGCCACGGCGAGCAGCAGCATCCAGGCCATCGCGGAGGCGAAGCCCATCTGGGCCTCCTTGAAGCCCTTCTGGTAGAGGTAACAGGTGTAGACAAGGGTCGAATCGGCGGGGCCGCAGCTGGTGTTGGAGACGACGTACGCCGAGCCGAAGATCTGGAATGCGTGGATGGTCTCCAGCAGGACGTTGAAGAACAGCACCGGGGAGATCATCGGCAGGGTGACGCTCCAGAACCGCCGCAGCGGCCCGGCGCCGTCCACCGCGGCCGCCTCGTACAGCTCGCGCGGCACCTGCTTGAGCCCCGCCAGGAAGATCACCATGGGCGCGCCGAACTGCCACACCGTGAGCGCCGCCAGGCAGTACAGCACCCACTCCGGGTCGCCGACCCAGCCGCCGACGTGCGTGCCGAGCAGCGACTGCGCGCGGTCCACGAGCGCGCCGTCGGAGAAGAGCGCGCGCCAGACGAAGCCGACGGTGACGCTCGCGCCGATGAGCGAGGGCGCGTAGAACGCCGCACGGTAGAAGCCCTGGCCGCGCCGGCTCCGGGCGAGCAGCAGCGCCACGCCGAGCGCCAGCAGCAGCTTCAGCGGCGTGCCGATGACCACGTACTTGGCGGTGACCTCGACCGACTTGCGCCACCGGGGGTCGGCGAACATCTTCGTGAAGTTGTCCAGGCCGATCCACGACGGGGTGTTGAAGAGGTTGTAGTCGGTGAAGGCGAAGTAGAGCGAGGCGATCATCGGGCCCGCGGTGAGCAGCACGAATCCGGCAATCCAGGGGGACAGGAAGAGGTAGCCGGCGAGATTGTCGCGGCGGCCGCGGCGCCGCACGGCCGCGGGGTTACGGGGCCGGGCCTGCCGCAGGCCCGGCGGGGAGTCCTTGACGAGCGTCACTGGTGTCTCCCTCAGCCGGCCAGCGCGGTCTTGGCCTCGGAGAAGAACTGCTGGATGGCGTCGGCGACCTTCGTCTTGCCCAGCCCCATGTCCTCCCCGATGCGCAGGAAGGCGGCCTCGACGGTGTCGGCGCCCGCGGGGTGCGGGGTGACCGGCCCGAGGACGCCGGCCGCGGCCGTCCGCTCCTCGTAGGCGGCGATCGACTTGTTCACCGGGTCGGTCGGTTCAAACGCTTCGTACTGCGCCTTGGTGGCGAGGACGCCCCGGTCGTAGCCCATGATCCGGCCGACTTCGGGGTCGTGCACCATGAAGTCGATGAACTGGGCGACCTGCTGGGGGTACTGGGTGCGGGCCGAGGCGCTGAGCATCAGTGACGCCAGGTACTGCCCGGTCTTCTTGCCGTCGGCGCTCGGGACGGGCGCCAGCCCGTACGTGCTGTCCCCTTCGGAGGAGTACCGCACCGAGAAGTTGTCCCAGGTGAACTCCGAGGCCGCGAGGCCGTCCGAGAGCGCCGACTTGGGCTTGAGCTGCACGACCTTCTTGGGGTCCGCGAGCAGTCCCGAGCCGACCCCGCTGCGGGCCTCGGTCCACCATTCCCGCAGGTCGGCCTCGTCGAAGCCCAGCCCGTTCTTCGTGAAGAACGCCTTGCCGTGCTGGCGCAGGTAGAGGTCGTAGAGGTACATCACGTTGTAGTAGCCGGTGTCGCCGGCCCGGTGCTGGGTGTCGCGGATCTTCTTCAGCGCGGCGAAGTACTGCTTCCACGTCCAGCCCTGCTTCGGTGCGACGCCGGCCTTCGCGAAGACCTTCTCGTCGATGACGAGGGACATCGTGTTGGAGCCGACCGGCACGCCGAGCAGCTTGCCGTCGACCTCGCCGGCCTTCTCCAGCCCGGACCGGAAGCCCGTCATCTTCAGGCGGCCCGCGTCGACCTGCTGCTTCAGGTCGAGCAGCACGCCCCGCTCTTCGTACTTGCGCAGGAAGGCGATCGCGTTCTGGAACACGTCCGGTGGATTGCCGCCGGCGGCCTGGGTCTGGAACTTCTCCCAGAACGCCACGTAGTCCTGGAAGTCGGTCTTCACCTTGATCTTGGGGTGTTTCTTCTCGAAGAGCCTGATGCTCTCGTTGATCCGCTTGGCGCGGTCGTCGGCGCCCCACCATGCGTACCGGATCGTGACGGTCCCGTCCGCCGATCCCCCGCCGGTGCCGCAGCCCGCCGCCGTCAGACCGAGGGCGGCCACCGAGCCACCCGTGATCTTGAGCAGGCCGCGCCGGTCAACTCTTCCGCTGGCACGCACAGTCCGTCCTCCGCACGTATCCCGGTGTCCCGAGTCCGTTCATTGAATCGTTCAAGGAAAGCGCTTGCTGCACAAGGTAAGGAGAGACCCTGCTGCGGTCAACGGGTTGGACTGAAGTGATGAATCGATTCACACACGGACTATTCACTGTCCGAGGCCGCCGCCCAGCCGATAGGACTCCTCCATGGACTCCAAAGACACTTCCGACAGCGCCGCCTTCCCTCGCCAATTCGCCCGCACCCGCCGCTTCTCGCTGGGCCTGCCACGGAACTTCACGCTCTCCCCCGACGGGCAGCGCGTCCTGTTCACCCGCACCGGGGGCGGCCGGGACCCGATCGGCCGGCTCTGGCTGCTGGCGGACGGCGCCGAGCGGCTGCTCGCCGACCCGACGGCGCTGGTGGGCGGCGGGGGCGAGGTACCGGAGGAGGAACGGCTGCGCCGCGAGCGGGCCCGCGAGCGCTCCGCCGGTGTGGTGGCGTACGCCACCGACCGCGCGGCGCGCCTCGCGGTCTTCGCGCTGGGCGGCGCCCTGTGGGCGGTGCGCACGGACGGCGGCGCACCCTTCTCCGTACCGGCAGCGGGACCCGTCGTCGACCCGCGCCCCTCCCCCGACGGCCGGCACATCGCCTATGTGACGGGCCGTTCGCTGCACATCGTGGAGGTACCGGACGCGGTGGCCGGTGCGGGTGCCGCCGGCCGGGACCGGCAACTGGCCGCCACCGAGGGCCCGGAGATCAGTTACGGGCTCGCCGAGTACTGCGCGGCGGAGTCCATGGGCCGGCTGCGCGGCCACTGGTGGTCGCCGGACGGCGCGCGGCTGCTCGTCGCGCGGGTGGACACCACACCCGTACACCGGCGGTGGATCAGCGACCCGGCACACCCCGACCGGCCGCCGCGCGCGATCCGGTACCCGCTGACCGGCACGGACAACGCGGACGTGAGCCTGTGGGTGTACGGCCTGGACGGCAGCCGTACGGAGGTGGTGTGGGACCGGGCGGCGTACGAGTACCTGGCCACCGTCGGCTGGGACGCGCACGGCCCGCTCATCGGGGTGCAGTCCCGGAACCAGCGCACGCTGCGCACCCTCGCCGTGGACCCGGACACCGGCGCGACCTCGCTCCTCGACGAGCGGACCGACCCCGCCTGGGTGGAGCTGGTGCCCGGCACGCCCGCCAGGACCGCGTCCGGCGCACTCGTGCGCACCCACGACGTGGCCGGCACCCGGCACCTCGCGGTCGGCGGCAAGGAGGTCACGCCGGCCGGCCTCCAGGTGCGCGAGGTGCTGGGCACGGAGGGCGAGCGGGTGTACTTCACCGCCTCCGACGACCCCGTGGAGACGCACGTGTGGTGCCACGATCCGGAGGCGACCGGGCCGGTGCGGCTGAGCGAGGGCCCCGGGACGCACAGCGCCGCGATCCGCGGCGGCACGGCGGTGTTCCACGGGCTGACCCCGGAGGGGCCGTACGCGGAGGTCCGCCGGACGGACGGGACGGAGACCTCCGCGGTGGCCGCCATCCGCTCCCTCGCCGAGGACCCGGTCGTCACCCCGCGCCCACGCCATCTCGTCCTCGGCACCCGGCAGTTGCGGGCCGCGCTGTACCTTCCCTCGTGGTACGAGCCGGGTGCGGGCCCGCTGCCCGTACTGCTCGACCCGTACGCCGGACCCGGCATGCAGCTGGCGGTCGCCGCGCGCGGCTGGGCCGCCTGTGTCTCGCAGTGGTTCGCCGAGCAGGGCTTCGCCGTGCTGGTCGCCGACGGGCGCGGCACGCCGGGGCGCGGCCCGGAGTGGGAGAAGGCGGTACACGGCGACCAGCTGACGCCCGCCCTGGAGGACCAGGTCGACGCGCTCCACGCGGCGGCCGAGCAGTTCCCGGACCTCGACCTGGACCGGGTGGTGATCCGCGGCTGGTCCTTCAGCGGGTTCCTGGCCGCCGCCGCGGTGCTGCTGCGCCCGGAGATCTTCCACGCGGCGGTGGCCGGTGCCGCGCCGACCGACCAGCGGCTGTACGACACGTACTGGAAGGAGCGCTTCCTCGGCCACCCCGCCGAGGAGCCGCAGAACTACGAACGGTCCTCGCTGGTCGGCCGGGGACATCTGCTGCGCCGCCCGCTGCTGCTGATCCACGGCCTCGCGGACGACAACGTCACGCCCGCCAACATGCTGCGGTTCTCGGCCGAACTGCTCGCCGCGGGTCGCCCGCACACGGTCCTGCCGCTGTCCGGCGCCACCCACGCCCCGGCCGACGACCGGGTGAACGAGAATCTCCTCCTGTTCCAGCGCGACTTCCTCCGGGACGCGCTCGCGCCTGGCCGGAACCCCGCCGGAACCCGGCCGCCCGGTCGGGGGCCCGGTCACCGCGCTTGAGCCGCGGTCACGCGCCCTGAGAAGGTGCGGCGCGTGGAACTGCGCCATCTCACCGGGTTCGTGGCCGTCGCCGAGGAACTGCACTTCGGCCGGGCCGCGGAACGCCTGCACATCGCCCAGTCCCCGCTCAGCCAGCAGATCCGGCTGCTGGAGCGGGACCTGGGCGCCGCCCTCTTCGACCGCACCACCCGCTCGGTACGGCTGACCGCGGCCGGCCAGGCCCTGCTGGAACCGGCCCGCAACCTCCTCGCCGACGCGGCCGCCGTGCGCCGTACGGTGCAGGCGGTCAGCCTCGGCGAGGCGGGCCGGGTCACTGTGGGGTACGCGGGCGCCAGCAGCTACGCGGCACTTCCGCCGCTGGCCCGCGCGGTCACCTCCGAATACCCCGGCATCGAGCTGTCCTTGCAGGGCCAGGTCTACTCCGGCGAGGCGCTCGGCCGGATCACCGACGGCACCCTGGACCTCGGCTTCGTCTCGCTCCCCGTGCGCCGCGGCATCCTCTCCCGGGTCGTCCGCGTCGAGCGGCTGGTCCTGGCGCTGCCGGACACCCATCCGCTGGCCGCGCGGGACGCGGTCGACGTCGCCGCGCTGGCGCGGGAGCGCTTCGTGACCTTCCCCGCCGCGCGCGGCTCGGCGGTGCGCGACGCGCTGGTGCACGCCTGTCACGCCGCCGGCTTCTCGCCGCGCGTCGCCCAGGAGGCACCGGACTCCTACAACCTGCTGGCGCTGGTCGGGGCCGGGGTGGGCGTGGCGCTGGTGGTGGAGTCGGCGCGCCACATCCGTCTGGAGCACGTGGTCCTGCGCCCACTGGCCGGCGAGGTGGCCCCGCTCCCGATCGCCCTCGCCTGGCGCGCGGGCAACGAGTCGGCGGCCCTGCACAACGTGCTGAAGGTCGCGGAACGGGTACTGCCGACACCGGGCGAGTACGTGCCGTAAGCGCCTGTCCTGAAGCCCGCGTCCGAAGCGCCCTGGTGGCGGGCGATTGTCCTCGATCGCGTCTCAATGGGGTGGCGAATACATCTTGGACAGCGCTCGCCGGCTCCTGCGAAGGTGATCCGCGTCTCGTCATGCCGCGCGGATCACTTCAAGGCACCAGGAGACCCGTATGCCGAACTTCGCCGACCAGGACCCCGCCCTGCGCCCGCTGCTGGACCGGGTACTGTCCGCCGACGACCGCGCCCGCATCGAACCCCTGATCACGGAACTCGGGGCACTCGCCGCCGGTGAGATCGACCGGCAGGCGGCGCTCGCCGACGCCCATCCGCCCCGGTTGCGTTCCTACGCGCCCGACGGCGACCGCATCGACGAGATCGAGTACCACCCCGCCCACGACCGGCTCGCGGAGATCGCGTACGAACGCTTCGGGCTCGCCGCGATGTCGCACCGCCCTGGCGTCCACGGCCACCCCGCCCGCACCCCGCATACCGTCAAGTACGCGCTGTCCTACCTCTACGTGCAGGCCGAGTTCGGCATGGCCTGCCCGCTGTCCATGACCGACTCCGCCGCCCGCGTGCTGCGCCTCTTCGACCCCGAGCGGTACGCCGCCGAGATCGACGCGCTCACCTCCACCGACCCCGCGACGCGCGCCACCGGCGCGATGTTCATGACCGAGAAGCAGGGCGGCACGGACGTCGGACGCACCGAGACCGTCGCCACCGACGAGGGCACGCATTGGACGCTCACCGGGAAGAAGTGGTTCGCCTCCAACCCCGGCGCGGACATCGTGCTCACGCTCGCGCGGGTGCCGGGGCAGGGCGAGGGCACGCGCGGGCTCGGCATGTTCCTGGTACCGCGGCTGCGCCCGGACGGCACCCGCAACGCGGTCCGCATCGACCGCCTCAAGGACAAGCTCGGCTCGCGCTCCATCGCCAGTGGCGAGGTCACCCTGGACGGCGCGTACGCGACCCCGGTCGGCGAACTCACCCGCGGCTTCCGGCAGATGGCCGAGATGCTGAACGTCTCCCGGCTGTCCAACGCGATGCGCTCCGCCGCCCTGATGCGCCGCGCGGTCCGCGAAGCGGTCGCCCACACCCGGGAGCGGGTGGTCTTCGGTACGCCGCTGTTCGAGCAGCCCCTGATGCGCGTGACGCTGCTGCCGATGCTCCTCGACGCGGAGGCGGCGCTCGCCCTGGTCCTGGAGGCCGCGGCCCGCCTCGACGCGGCCGACGCGGGCGACGCGGCCGCCCGGGACCTCGTACGCGTCCTCACGCCGCTCGCCAAGTACACGGTCTGCAAGCGCGCCCGTACCGTCACGGGCGAGGCGATGGAGATCCGCGGCGGCAACGGCTACATCGAGGACTGGGTGAACCCGCGGCTGCTGCGCGACGCCCACCTCGGCTCCATCTGGGAGGGCTCCTCCAACGTCATCGCACTGGACGTGCTCCGCTGTCTGCGCCGCGACTCCGCGCATCACACCCTCGCGCGGGCGTACGGGGACCGGGCACGCGCCGTTCCCCTGCCCGCCGGGAAGCGGCTGGCCGTCCGCTGGGAGGAGCTGGCGGCCCGCGGCAACCGGCTGCTGGCGAGCCCGGCGGACGAGCAGGAGATGCGCGCCGGGCGGTACGCGGAGGAGCTGACGCGCACCGTGATGGGGACACTGCTGCTGGAACAGGCGGCGTACGAGTGCGAGGCGCCCGCGCCGAACGGGCGGGCCCTGCTGGCCGCGCACGCCTATCTCGCGCTGCTCGCCGACCCGGACGCGCTGCCGCGCACCGCCCTGGCCCACCTGGACGCGCTGGCCGACGGCGGCGAGGTGCCGATCGCGGTCGCGGCGGCGGAGGCGGATGGTGACGCGGATGGGGATGCGGATGCGGAAGCGGGATAGGCGGGCACGACCACCCTTTCGGCCGACCCGTTGAACACCGGAGGCCACCGGTCCGTATGGAACCTTCACAAGGCGAAGGGACACACCGGGACCGGGACCTCTGGAGGCACCATGAACTCACCATCACAAGAACCTGCCGGATCACAGAAGCCACAGAAGCCTGCCGGATCACAGGAACGTGCCGGCACCGCCCGGCGCACGGTCGTCGCCGCGGCGGGCGCGGCGGGCCTGTCCGCGGCGCTCGCCGCGTGCGGGGGCGGAGGGGGCGGCGGGTACGGTTCGTCGTCCTCCTCAGCCTCGTCGGGCTCGCCGTCGTCCGGCGGGTCCCCGTCGTCCGGTGGGTCTTCGTCGTCCAGTGGCTCGCCGTCGTCCGGTGGCTCGGCGGCCCCCTCCAAGAGCGGCGGCGCCACCGGCGGCTCCGCCAAGGCGCTGGCCAGGACGTCGGAGATCCCCGCCGGCGGCGGGAAGATCTTCAAGGCGCAGAAGGTCGTGGTGACCCAGCCCGAGAAGGGCGACTTCAAGGCGTTCTCGGCGATCTGCCGGCACGCGGGCTGCATCGTGGGCGACGTCAGCGGCGGCACGATCAACTGCCACTGCCACGGCAGCAAGTACGCCATCGCGGACGGCAGCGTGCGGCACGGCCCGGCGACCACGGGCCTGCCCTCCGTACCGCTGAAGGTCCGGGGCGGCGAAATCGAACTGTCCTGAGCCCCTGCTCACCGCGCCCCCTTCTCACCGCAGTCTCGGCGACCGCTTCCAGCAGGTCAGCACCGCGTCCGTGGAGGTGACGGTGGCGACCAGGGAGAGCGTGTTCCGCACCATCGCCGGGGTGTACTCGGCAGGCACCCCGGCGATGGCGTCGGCAGGCACCACCGCCGTGTAGCCGAGGTTGACCGCGTCGAAGACGGCGTTCGGTATCGCCACGTTCGCCGAGACGCCGACGACCACGACGTTGCGGACGCCGAGGTTGCGCAGCAGCGCGTCCACCTCCGTACCGGCGATCGGCGACAGACCGTGCAGCCTGCGCACGATCAGGTCGTCCTCGGACACCGGCACCGGGTCGGCGATCCGCACCGCGGTCGTCCCTGTGAGCTGCTGTACGGGCAGCTGCCCGGCGGCGCGGAAGAGGCGGGCGTTGCCGTTGGAGCCGCGGCCGTCGGGCCGGCGCTCGGCGACCGCGTGCAGGACCTGGACGCCGGCCTCGTGCGCGGCGGCCGTCAGCCGCGCCACCTTGGCGAGCGCGCCGGACGTACGGGCGGCCTCGGCCAGTTCGGGCAGCGCGCTGTCCGGGCCGACGACACCGTTCTGGCACTCGACGGTGAGCAGCGCCGTGGTCCCGGGGTCGAGCTGCTCGACGAGCTGGGCGACCTGGGCGTCCGTGGGCATGGGGATACCTCCTGGGAGGGGGGATGGTGAGGGGGGACGGTGAGGGGGGATGGTGGGGGGGGATGCTGGGGGGGGATGGTGGGGGGGATGGTGGGGGGGGCGTGGTGGCGGTGGTCCGGGCGTCCATTGCGTTCGTCGGTCGAAGGGCTCATGATTCCTGACACCCATGGTTCCTGACACCCGGTCAGGTGACCAGGGAGCGACCGGGGAGGTGGCCGCGGATGGCGGCAGCGGCAGGGCAGCGCAGAGGACGCCGGATCATGATGAGCCCGCAGGAGCTGGACGCCTTCCTGGCCCGGCAGCGGACCTGCCGGATCGCCACGGTGGGGCCGGACGGCGCGCCGCACGTCGGCGCGTTGTGGTTCGTCTGGGACGGCACCGCGCTGTGGCTGTACTCCCTCACCCGCAGCAGGCGTTGGGCCCACCTCGTCAAGGACCAGCGGGTCGCGGTCGTGGTCGACGACGGCCACGAGTACGGCGAACTGCGCGGCGCCGAACTGTCGGGCAGCGTGGCGTTCGTCGGCGAGGCACCGCGGCACGGCGAGCCCTGCCCGGAGCTGGCGGCGCCCGAGAAGCTCTTCGCGGCGAAGTACTTCGGCCTGGAGACGATGCCGCACGACGGCCGGCACGCCTGGCTGCGGCTCACGCCGGAGGCGGTGGCGTCCTGGGACTTCCGCAAGATTCCGGGGTGAGCGGGAGGGGCAGTCGGGCGGCCGTCGCCGAGGGCCCGGTTATTTCTCCGGCGCCCCGGCCTCTCCGTCCTCGCCGGCCTCGCCGGCCTCCGGGGTCCAGGTCAGCAGCCGTACTTCGGCGACCGTGCGGAGGTGGCGGCGCATGGCCGCCGCCGCGGCCTTCGGGTCGCCCGCCCGGACGGCCTCCAGAATCCGCCGGTGCTGCGCGAGCGACCGCTTGGGGCGGCCGGGCTGGCGCAGCGATTCGTTGCGGCTCTCGCCGATCTGCTCGGCGATGGAGCGCATGAACTCGGCGAGCAGCGCGCTGTGCGCGGCCGCGGTGACGGCGGCGTGGAAGCGGCGGTCGCCCTCGACGCCCGGGCCGCCGTCCTCGACGTCCTTCGCCATATGGGCCAGGGCGTCGTCGAGGGCGGCGAGGTCGGCGTCCGTACGGCGGCGGGCCGCCAGTTCGGCGAGCTTGGTCTCCATGGCCTCGCGCGCTTCCAGGACGTCCGGCAATCGGCGGCGGCGCTCGACCAGGCGCTCGACCGGCTCCGCCGCGTCGAGGGTGTCGCGCACCAGGTAGGTGCCGCCGCCGTGCCGCACCTCCACCAGGCCCTGCACCTCCAGCACGACGATCGCCTGCTTCACGGACGCCCGGCTGACGCCGAGCCGCTGGGCCAGCTCGCGCTCCGCCGGCAGGCGGTCGCCCGCGCCCAGCCCGTCTTCGACGGCGTACTGGCGCAGCCGCTCGACCACCTGCTCGTAGAGCCGCGGCCTGGCCATCGGCCGCAGAGCCTCGGACATCGGTTGGCCCCCCTCGATCGGTTCCCGCGACACTTGTCGCTGCAAGAGCCGCGACATATGTCGTGACGTGCGGTCGTGACGTGCGGTCGTGACGTACGTCGTGACAAGAGTATTGACGCACTCCGTCGCCGACCAGCAAAGTGGCTCAGCCATAAGTGGCTCAGCCACTTTGCCAATGCGCCACCCGGCCATTGTCGTCCACGAACGGAGCCGCAGATGTCGCCGGAAGTGCTCTCGATACTCGTGCTCGCGGTGATCTTCGTACTGGCCACGACCCGCTCCATCAACATGGGCGCGCTGGCGTTCGCCGCGGCGTTCGGCGTGGGCACGCTGGTCGCGGGGATGGACGCGGACGAGATCTTCGCGGGCTTCCCCGGCGACCTGTTCGTGGTCCTGGTCGGCGTCACGTACCTCTTCGCCATCGCCCGCGCCAACGGCACCACCGACTGGCTGGTGCACGCCTCCGTACGACTCGTCGGCGGCCGGGTCGCGCTGATCCCCTGGGTGATGTTCGCGGTCACCGGCGCGCTCACCGCGATCGGCGCGGTCAGCCCGGCGGCGGTGGCGATCGTCGCGCCGCTCGCACTCGGCTTCGCGGCGCAGTACGGCATCAAGCCGCTGCTCATGGGCGCACTGGTGGTGCACGGCGCGCAGGCCGGCGGCTTCTCGCCGATCAGCATCTACGGATCGACGGTCAACGGCATCGTCGCCCGCGAGCACCTCCCCGGCAGCCCGCTCGCCCTCTTCGCCGCCAGCCTGGTCGTCAACCTCCTCATCGCGGCGGCCCTGTTCGTCGCCCTGGGCGGCCTCCGACTCCCTCGTACGGGTGGCGGAAGCGCCAAGGAGAGCGGCGCCACGCGTGCGGGTGGCGGAAGCGGTGCGGAGAGCGCTACGCGTACGGGTGGCGGGAGCGTTGCGGGCAGCGCCACGCGTACGGGTGGCGGAAGCGGTGCGGGCAGCGCCACGCGTACGGGTGGCGGGAGCGTTGCGGGCAGCGCCACGCGTACGGGTGGCGGGCAGCTCACCGAGAGCGCCACGCGTGTGAGTGGTGAGCGGGACGGGGCCGCGGCTGGTGCCCTCGCCCTTACGCCGGCCCGGATCGCCACCCTCGTCGCCCTGCTGGCGCTGGTCGTGGCGGTGCTCGTCCTCGACCTGGACGCCGGCCTCACCGCGATCACCCTCGCCGTCGTCCTCAGCGCCGTCTGGCCGCAGGACAGCAAGGCCGCCGTCGCGGAGATCACCTGGCCCACCGTGCTGCTGATCTGCGGCGTCCTCACCTACGTCGGCGTCCTGGACCACATGGGCACCATCACCTGGGCGGGTCAGGCCGTCGGCGGCATCGGCATTCCGCTGCTGGCCGCCCTCCTGCTGTGCTACATCGGCGCGCTGGTCTCCGCCTTCGCCTCCTCCGTCGGCATCATCGGGGCGCTGATCCCGCTGGCCGTGCCGTTCCTGGCGCAGGGGTCGATCGGGGCCGTGGGCATGGTCGCGGCGCTCGCGGTGTCCGCCACCGTCGTCGATGTGAGCCCGTTCTCGACGAACGGCGCGCTGGTGCTGGCGAACGCCAAGAATGTCGACCGGGACGGTTTCTTCAAGCAGTTGATGGTGTACGGAGCCCTCGTGGTCGCGGCCGTACCGGCGCTGGTCTGGCTGGCGCTGGTGGTCCCGGGCTTCGGCTGATACCCGCAGGTACCCGTGGACCTCGGGTATCCAGGAACGGGTGCCCCGAGTACCCGAACAGCAAGAGAACGAAGGAGTTTCGGTGAACGAGCTTTTCCCGGCGCTGCGGACAGCGTCCTCCCGTACCGCACTGCGTTTCCAGGACCGCGCGCTGACCTACGGGCAGCTCGCCGCGGCCGCCGGCGCGCTCGCGGAGCGGATCGGCGCCGAGCGGCGGGTGGCGGTGTGGGCCACGCCCACGCTGGAGACCTCGGTCGCGGTCGTCGCGGCGCTGCTCGCGGGGGTACCGGCGGTACCGGTCAATCCCAAGATCGGCGAGAGCGAGCTGGCGCACATCGTGTCCGACAGCGCGCCCACCCTCGTCCTGGCCGAACCGGACGTCGAACTCCCCGGCGCGCTCGCGGCACTGCCCCGTGTCGACGTGAACCCGTACGAGGCGGACGACGAGGCCGAGCCGCCGGCGGAGCCGGGCGCCGAGGCCCCCGCCGTGATCGTGTACACCTCCGGCACCACGGGCCGGCCGAAGGGCGTGGTCATCCCCCGACGGGCCATCACCGCCACGCTCGACGCGCTGGAGGAGGCGTGGGAGTGGACAGCGGACGACGTGCTCGTCCACGGGCTGCCGCTGTTCCACGTCCACGGGCTGATCCTGGGCATCCTCGGCCCGCTGCGGCGCGGCGGCACGGTGCACCACCTCGGCCGTTTCTCCACCGAGGGGGTGGCGCGCGAGCTGGGGGGCGCGGGCACGATGCTGTTCGGCGTGCCGACCATGTACCACCGGCTGGCCGCCGAGGCGGGCGAGAACCCGGCGCTCGCCAAGGCGCTGGGCGGCGCCCGGCTGCTGGTCTCCGGCTCGGCGGCGCTGCCGCTGACGGACCACCAGAAGATCAAGGCGGCGACCGGCGCGCGGGTCGTCGAGCGCTACGGCATGACCGAGACGCTCATGAACACCGCGGTACGGGCCGACGACACCTCGGCCCCGGGGACGGTCGGGGTGCCGCTGCCCGGCGTACAGGCGCGGCTGGTCGACGAGTCCGGTACGGCCATCGAGGAGAGCGACGGCGAGACGGTCGGCGAGATCCAGGTCCGCGGCCCGAACCTCTTCGTCGAGTACCTGAACCGGCCGGACGCGACGGCCGAGGCGTTCGACGGGGGCTGGTTCCGTACGGGGGACATGGCCACCCGGGACGCGGCCGGGCGCTACCGGATCGTCGGGCGCAAGGCCACCGACCTGATCAAGAGCGGTGGTTACAAGATCGGCGCGGGCGAGATCGAGAACGCCCTGCTGGAACACCCCGGCGTCGCGGAGGCCGCGGTGACGGGCGAGCCGGACGAGGACCTCGGCGAGCGCATCGTGGCCTGGATCGTCCCCGCGACCGACGCCACTGACGGCGCACCGACCGCCCAGGACCTCATCGACCACGTCGCCACCCAACTCGCCCCGCACAAGCGCCCCCGCATCGTCCACTACCTCGACGCCCTCCCCCGCAACGACATGGGCAAAATCCTCAAGCGGGGCCTCCATGCGTAGGGACAGGACGGAGGACCTGGGCCAGTCTGCGGGGTCGGCTCGGGGGGCGCCTGGTGGGTGGACTGCGGGGTCGCCTGGGGGTCCTTCCGGGGGGCCGGCTGCGGGGTCGTCCGCGGATCGGTTTGCGGATTGGGCTGGGGGCTCGCCTGCGGATCGGTCCGGGGGTTCGTCCGCAGATCCGTCCGCCGGCGCGCCCACGGGTTCGTCCACGGACCCGTCCGGGGTTTCGTCCTCCTCCTCATCACCATCATCCTCATCCTCGTCCTCGGACCGGGGGGCTGCTCGACTCGCCGACGGGCTCCCCGCTCGCGTCGGCGACGGCGGGCTCTCCGCTCGGCTCTCCGCCCGGGAGGTGCTCGCGCAGGTAACGGACGCGGGCACCTTCCAGCCGCTCCCCGGCTCGGAACCTGCCGGGCCCCCGGGAGCGGCGGAGGCCGACAGCGAGGGGACAGCGGAGCCCCGGCCCGATGGGGCAGGGGAACCCCGTCCCGAAGGGGCGGCCGAGGGAGCGGCGGGGACTCCGGAGGCGCCGGCCGAGGGGCCGGCAACGGCCCCGGGCCCACTCGACGACGGCCCCCTCCACTGGGACGGCTACGGCACCGCACGCGCCCGCGCCACGCAGTCGACCGGCGAACGCGAGTCCGTCGTCTGCGGCACCGCCGCCATCGGCGGCACCCGCACCGTCGTGATCTCCTTCGAGTTCCGCTACCTGGGCGGCTCGCTCGGCCGGCACACCGGCGACCGCCTAGAGGCCGCGTACACCCGGGCTCGCGAACTCCGCCTCCCGGTCGTCTCCTTGATCGCCACCGGCGGCAGCCGCATGCAGGAGGGCATGCTCGCCCTCACCCAACTGCAGCGCATCGCCGGGCAGTCCACACTCAACCGCGCCGCCGGACTGCCGCAGCTCGCCGTGCTGCGCGACCCGACGACCGGCGGCGGCTGGGCGACGCTCGGCGCGGGCGCGGACGTCGTCCTGGCACTGCCCGGCGCCCAGGTCGGCTTCGCCGGCTCCCGCGTACGCCCCGCCGACGCCGATCCGTCCGCGTACACCGCCGAAGGCCAGCTGGCCACCGGGCACGTCGACGCCGTCGTGCCGCCCGACCGGCTGCGCGGCGCGCTCGCCCGCTGGCTGCGGCTGCTGACCACGACCGACGAGGAGACGGCCCCCGTACCGGCCGCGCAGGGCACGGGCGACCCGCCGGACTCCGGCTGGACCGCCGTACAACGGACCCGCGCCCCCGAACGTCCGCGCGCCGACGCGTACTTGGACACGTACTTCGACTGGCGCGAGGACATCAGCGGCGACCGCTGCGGGGGCATCGACGACGGCGTGCGCTGCGGCTTCGGCCACCGGGCCGGCCGTACGGTCGCGTACGCGGCCCAGTGCGGCACGGCCACCCGCCCGGCCGGCTTCCGCACCGCCGCCCGGCTCGTACGCCTCGCCGACCGCCTCGGCATCCCCGTCCTCACCCTCGTGGACACCCCGGGCGCGGCCAACGACGCGGCGGCCGAACAGTCCGGCGCGGGCGCCGCCATCGCTGACCTCTTCGCCGCCATGGCCGCAGCCCGTACGCCGCTGACCTCGCTGCTCATCGGCGAGGGCGGCTCGGGCGGCGCACTGGCACTGGCCGCACCGGGCCGCCTGTGGGCTACCCCGGACAGCTACTTCTCCGTCATCGCCCCCGAACTGGCCACCGCCATCCTCAAACGCCCCCCGTCCGAAGTCCCCCGCACAGCCGACCAACTCCACCTACGCCCCCAGGACCTGATGTCCCTGGGCCTGATCCGCGGCATCGTCCCAGCCAACTAACCCCACCGCACCGGCTCCCCAGGCCCCCTTCCCCATCCCACCCGCGCGCCGGCCACCGCACGGCCCCCGGCGCGCGGGCTCATAGCGGCACGGCAGCACGGTGGCGCGGCGGCGCCCCGGCCATCTGGCCCCGCCCGCCGTGCGGCGCGCCCCCTTATCGGGCCCGGCCGTCCACACCTCCAGCCCCGACCACATCTCCAACCAACCCCCTGTCACATTTCCAACCCCGCGCCCACCTCCCTCAACGCCGCGACCGCCGCGCGGATCGACGGGCGGCGATCCGCGTCGGCGCGCCAGATCGCGTACACGTGCCGCCGCATCGGATGCCGTACGGGCACCACGCTCACCCCCTCCGGAACCGGCCCCCGCCCCAGCCGCGGCGCCACCGCTACGCCGAGCCCCCTCGCGATCAGGGCGAGCTGCGTGCCGTGCTCCTCGGCCATGTGCGCGATCCGCGGCTCGATCCCCTTGCTGCGCAGCGTGAACATCAGCCAGTCGTGGCAGAACTCGCCCTGCGGCCAGGAGATCCACGCGTCCTCCGCGAAGTCCTCCAGCTCCACCGTGCGCCGCCCCGCCAGCCGATGGTCCGACGGCATGGCGACATCCGCCGAATCATCCAGCAGCGGAGCCTTCGCCAGCCCCTCCGGCATCGGCAACGGACGGTTGTACCAGTCCAGTACCACCCCCAGGTCGATGTCGCCCCGCACCACCGCCCGTACCGAGTCCGCCGGCTCCATCTCCCACAGCCGCGCGCGCAACTGCGGGTGATCGGCGACCAGCGCGGCGAGGGCATCCGGGAACAGCCCACGCGCCGCCGTGGGGAACGCCCCCATCCGCAGCTCACCCACTGCCTGCCCGCGGTGCGCCTCCAGCTCGGCCTCGGCCAGCTCGACCTGCGAGAGGATGCGCGCGGCGTGCCCGGCGAGCAACCGGCCCGCGTCCGTCAGCCGTACGCCCCGCCCGTTCTTGGCCAGCAGTTGCTGCCCCGTCTCCCGCTCCAGCTTCGCCAGTTGCTGTGAGACGGCGGAGGTGGTGACGTGCAGCCCCTCGGCCGCCGCCCGTACCGACCCGTGCCGCGCCACGGCGCTGAGCGTCCGCAGCCGCTCCATGTTCAACATATAAGGAATGCTAAGCGATGCACCCCAGGAATTCTCACTTGTGCTACGCAGTACAGACAGACGATCGTGTACGCCATGAGCTCCACCACCGCCACCTCCTCATCCCGGTCCACCACAACACCCAGCCCCGCAATGCCGGCCGCACCGCGGCCCGCCATCGACTGGCGCATCCGATTCGCCGTCCTGGCGCTGATCTGGGGATTCAGCTTCCTGTTCATCAAGGTCGGCACGCAGGGCTACGCCCCGCTGCACGTCACACTCGGCCGCATGATCTTCGGAACGGCCGTACTGGTCGCCGTGCTCGTCGCCAAGCGGGACCGGCTGCCCCGGACCCTCCGGACCTGGGCTCACCTGGCGGTGGCCGCCCTGTTCCTCAACGCCCTCCCCTTCTCGCTCTTCGCGTACTCCGAACTGACCATCCCCTCCACCCTGGCCGGCATCTGCAACGCCACCTCCCCGCTGTGGGGCATGGCCCTGTCCGTCGTGGCACTGTCCGAGGACCGCCCCACCCGCCGCCGCGTCGCGGGACTCGGCCTCGGGTTCCTCGGCGTGCTGACCGTTCTCGGCGCCTGGCAGGGCTTCTCCGGCACGGATCCGCTGGGCACGTTCATGGCGCTGGGCGCCTCGCTCTGCTACCCGATCGGCTGGATCTACGTCCGCCGCACCCTCGCGGGCAGCAAGAACTCGAGCCTCTCCATGTCCAGCGCCCAACTGATGCTGGCCACGCTGCAACTGGCCGTGGTGACCCCGTTCTTCACCTCCCTCCCGACCTCGTTCCCCCTCGTCCCCCTGCTGGCGGTCATCGCCCTCGGCGCCCTCGGCACCGGCTTCGCCTTCCTCCTCCAGTACGGTCTGGTCGCCGAGGTCGGCCCCACCACCGCGCAGATGGTCACGTACTTCATCCCGGTCATCGCCACCGCCGCCGGCGTCGCCGTCCTGGGCGAACACCTCAGCTGGAACACCCCCGTCGGCGCCCTGATCGTCCTCGCCGGCGCCGCCCTCACCCAAAGCCGCCCCCGCCGTCGCCCCTGACCGCCCGCCACCGGCTCACCGGCCCACCGACCGAGCGACCTGGCGACCTGGCGACCTGGCGACCTGGCAATCGGCATCCACCGCCCGGACAATTACGTCGCCCACACCTCCATCTCCCGTTAGCCTCACTCCCTATGAGCACCCTGCTGACGATCCATGACGTGCCCGTCCTGATCTGCGCCTCCGAGGACGGGCAAGTCATCGCCGACGAACGCGATGTCCTGGATCTCATCGGCAACGCCAGCTACCAGGGCGCCCAGTGGGTCGTCATCCCCGCCGAGCGGCTCGACGAGCGGTTCTTCCAGCTGCGCACCCGCGTCGCCGGCGATATCGTCCAGAAGTTCGTCAACTACCGCATGGGCCTCGTCGTCCTCGGCAACATCTCGCGCCATACAGCGGCCAGTTCAGCTCTGCGGGACTTCATCCGGGAATGCAACCGCGGACGGCAGACCTGGTTCCTCACCGACCATGACGAACTCCAGCAGCGACTGAAGAACTAGAAGAACCGGCGGGCGCGACCGAACAATCCGGCAGCACCCTGCGGACCCGCAGCCGCCACAGCCCCCCAGCGGCCCCGGCCCGTCGCACCGGCCACTCGCACCGCACCGCCCGGCCGTACTGCCCAGCCGTACCGGCCACTCGTACCGCCCAGCCGTACCGGTCGGTCGTACCTGCCAGCCGTACCGGTCAGTCGTACCGGCGGGCCTCCCCCCGCAGGCACGCGGCCGCTATGGCCTCGGCGAGCGGCTCCGTGTCGCCGTGCGAGAGGGTGGACACGGTGATGCGTATGCCGGGCGAGGAGTCCATCCGGAACCGGGCTCCGGCCGCCACCGCCCAGCCGGCGTGCAGCAGTCGCGACACCGTGCCCGTCTCCTCGGGGACCGGCACCCACACGTTCATCCCGCTGCAGCCCTGCGCCGCGACGCCGCGGTCCGCCAGGGCCCGTATGAGATCGTCGCGGCGACGCCCATAGGACGCGGCCACCTCGCTCGGGTCCACGGCATCCGTCTGCCAGAGATGGATCAACGTGTCCTGGAGCAGATGACTGACCCACCCCGGGCCCAGGCGCTGCCGCCCGCGCACCCGGTCCACCGTGACGGCATCGCCGGTGAGGACCGCCAGCCGCAGGTCCGGCCCGTACGCCTTGGCCGTCGACCGCACCATGACCCAGTGGTCGGTCACCCCCGCCAGCGGATGCAGCGGGACGTCGACGATGTGATGGCCGTGGTCGTCCTCGATCAGCAGCACGGTCGGATACTCGGCCAGCAGCGACCGCAACTCCTCGGCGCGCGCCGCGCCCACCGCCGCTCCGGTCGGATTCTGCGCGCGGTCCGTGACGATCGCCGCCCGCACCCCGAGCGCCAAGGCCCGCTCCAGGTCCGTGGGCAGCGGCCCGTCCTCGTCCATCCCCACCGGGACGGGGCGCAGCCCCAGCGCCGGGATGAGATCCAGCAGGCTCCCCCAGCCGGGATCCTCGACCGCCACCGCGTCCCCGGGCCGGAGATGCGCGGCGAGCACCCGCTCGATGGCGTCGAGCGAGCCGGAGGTCACGGCGACCGGACCGGCCGGCACACCATCGGCATCCAGCGCGGCCCGCGCCCGGCCGGCCAGCTCCTCGTCGACCAAGGGCGCGCCGTACAGCGTCGGGCGGGCCGTGGCGCGGTCCGCGGCCGCGGCGAGCGCCGGCCCGAGCGCGGGGAGCAGCGCGGGGTCGGGATTGCCGTCGGACACATTCCGCACGCCCGGCGGCACCTCGACCCGGAGCGCCTCGCGCGGTGTACTCGTCGGCCGTGGACGCACCCGGGTGCCGCGTCGGCCCCCGGTCTCGACCACTCCGCGATCGCGCAGCGTCCGGTACGCGGACGCGACCGTATTGGGATTCACCTCTAGGTAGACGGCCAACTCCCGCATGGGGGGCAGGATTTCGCCTGGTAGGAGCTCGCCCGCACCGATGGCTCGCTCGACGCTGGCGGCAATTTCCGATGCGCGCCGCCCTTCGATCCGATACTCTCCTAGCACAAACTTGATTATGCACTAGAGCAATGGAGTTGGCAAGATGCCCGAGCCCGTGTCCTCCACAACGTCCGACGCCGGCCCCGAGTTCGCCACCGCCGCCGAGGCCGGTGCCGCCGCCAAGACCGGTGCCGGTGACGGCTCCCCCACCGCCTACGCCCCGAGCGGGCGCACGGTCCCGACGCGGTCCGCCGACCGCGCCGCGTACGACCACGACACCGTCCATTCCATCCTCGACGCCGGATACGTCTGCCACCTCGGCTTCGTGCGCGACGGCGCCCCGGTCGTCCTGCCCACGCTCTACGGCCGCGTCGGCAGCCGCCTCTACCTCCACGGCTCCACCGGCTCGCGGCCACTGCGGATGGCCGGCCAGGCGGATCCCGGCCTGGAGGTGTGCGTGACCGTCACCCACGTCGACGGCCTGGTCCTCGCCCGCTCCGCCTTCCATCACTCCATCAACTACCGCAGCGTCGTGGTGCACGGCACCGCCCACCAAGTCACCGACCCGGAGGAGAAGACCGCCGCACTCGACGCGCTCGTGAACCACGTACTGCCCGGGCGCGCCGCCGACTCCCGCCCCGGAAACACCAAGGAGCTGGCCGCCACGGCCGTCATCCGGCTCGACCTGACGGAGGTCTCCGCCAAGATCCGTACCGGCGGGCCGAACGACGAGCCCGAGGACCTCGCCCTCCCCCACTGGAGCGGCGTCATCCCGGTGACGCCCACATACGGCGCCCCTATACCGTCCGACGACCTGGCCCCCGGCGTCGCCCTGCCCGCCTACCTCCAGAACCTCTGAGGTCCGCCATGCTGATCCATCCCTGGGACGCGCCGTCCGACGACACCGAATGGCAGAGCTGGCTGGCCGGCCACGATTTCGGCCAGCTCGCGGGCAACGGCCTGCCCGGCGATCCGCCGTGGGTCCAGCCGCTGCACTTCGCGTACGACGCCGGGCACTACGAGGTGGTCACCCACCTCGCCCGCCCGAATCCCCTGTGGCCCGCGCTGGAGGCCGACCCTTCCGTCGTGCTCAGCGTCGTCGACGACTACACCTTCATACCCGGCCCCTGGCAGGCCACCGAGGACGTCCCGCCCGAGCACGGCGTGCCCACGAGCTTCTATGCGGCAGTCCAGCTCCGCTGCACAGCTCACATCGTGGACGACCCGGAGGAGAAGGCCGAGCTGCTGCGTCGCCAGATGGCGCACTTCCAGCCCGCGGGCGGGTCGGCCCCGGTGACAGCCGACGGCCCGCCGTACGGCCGCATGTTGTCGGGCATCCGCGCGCTGCGCCTCGAAGTGACGGAGGCGCGCGCGAAGTTCAAGTACGCCGGGAAGAAGAGCAGGGAGGTACAGGAACGCATCGCACAGCGACTGGCCGACCGCGACGGCCCCCGAGACGCCGCGGCCCGCTCCCACCAGCTGCGCCGCATGGCGGCGGGAGACCGCTGACGGGGAGATCACCGCGGTCGGCCGAGACCGGCTCGATGAGCGGATCGCGGGCGGGTGGCCGCCCGCGAGGCGACCGGCGCCTTACGTACCGGGCGTGCCCGCTGTACCGGCCGACAAGGCGGCTTCCTGGTGCGCCTCGTCATCGTGCTGCGACGCCACGTCCCGGGGCGCCTTGGGCGTGGTGGACTGCGCGATGAACGCACCGGTCAGCACCACCGCGCCGCCGATGATCTGCGGCGCGGACAGGTGCTCGCCCAGCAGCACCCAGGCCAGTACGGTGGCGATCACCGCCTCCAGGCACGCGACCACGCCTGCGACCTGCGGCGACAGCCGGCGGATGGAGATCACGCCGGTGAGGTAGGCGAGCACCGTCGCCAGCAGTACGAGCCACGCCAGGAGCAGCACGGCGGGAACACTCGTGCCGTTCATGTCCGCGCTGCCGACGAGCACCGACCAATCCATGGTCCAGGGGCGCGCGACCGCGGTCAGTACGACAGCGCCGAAGAGCAGGCCGTACGCAATCACGCCGAGCGGGTGGGTGGCGTCGTCGCCGTCGCCATCGCCGCCGTGGTCGGAGAGGACGAAGTACCCTACCTGGCAGCACGCCGCGCCCAGCGCGAGCGCCAGCCCGAACACGTCGAAGCTCAGCCCGGCCCACACCTCCACGACGCAGGCGAGGCCGCCGACGGCGAGGACGGCACCGGCCGCGGCGGCGCGGCTGACGGGCCGGCGCTGCACGAACCGCACCCAGCCCAGGACCAGGGCCGGTGCCAGGTACTCGATGAGCAGCGCGACGCCGACCGGGATCCGGGACAGCGCGGCGAAGTAACACGCCTGGACGCCCGCGACGGCGAGCAGTCCGAACCCCGCCAGCAGCGCGGGGCGGCGGCGCAACAGGGCGCGGTGGCGCCAGGCGACGGGCAGCATGACGAGCGCGGCGCCGGCACTCCGCAACCAGGTGACGTGCAACGGTTCCAGACCGGCTGCGATCAGTGGTTTGGCGGCCACGCCCGATCCGCCGAAGGCCAACGCCGACAGCAGGGCCAGACCGAGGCCGAAGCCTCTCCCCCTGCCCCTCTGGCTCGATTCCGTCCCCGAAGTCGCGTGCATCGGGCCATGATGACAGGGGGGGTCAGCAGCGTCATCACCGATACCCCTGTCGCGAGGCGGGGCAGCGGGGCTGAAGGGAGTACGAGGGTCAGAGGGCGGCGCAGTGGACGGTGCGGCGACGGTTCGGTGACGGCACCGCGCCGTGCGGGAATTACCGCTCGTCCTCCATCATCGCGTCCTCCATCATGGCGTCCTGCGTCTGCCCGTCCAGGCGTGCCGCGAGCTGCGCCGTGTCGATCGAGGCCCGGCGCAGTACCTCGACGGCACGGCATTCCGTGTCGTCCACGAGCGCGGCCAGCAGATCGAGGCATTCGGCATGGACGGCGTAGCGGGCGTGCGCGCGGTCCCGCGCGCCGTCCATGGCAGCCGCAGCAGCCGGTGACCAGCCCGGGACGCCGCCCTCGGCCACCATCGGCACCGCCCCGGAGTCCTCCACCGTGCCGTACCACTGCCGTCCGTAACCGATGCTGCGCTGGACGAGGTAGCCGAGGAGGCGTGCGATCCGGCCGCCCTCGGGGTCGACCATCTCCCGTACGGCGGGGTCGGATTCGAGGAGG
This sequence comes from Streptomyces sp. NPDC000151, assembly GCF_040301705.1. NCBI lineage: Bacteria > Bacillati > Actinomycetota > Actinomycetes > Kitasatosporales > Streptomycetaceae > Streptomyces > Streptomyces sp. NPDC000151. The sequence continues at coordinate 24,223 of NZ_JBEPFC010000042.1, forward strand.
CCGTGCAGGAGGTGAGCCGTGTCCACCTGCCGGTCCCCGTCGCGCGTGGCCCGCCTGCGGGCAGCCGACAGCACCGACGCGAGCTGAGCGGTCAGGCAAGCGTCGAGGTCCTCCGGCGACGGACCCCCTCCGCTGTTGTACGCAGTACGGTTTTGCACAGAACCCACCCCACCAGCCTCTTGCTACCGGAACATCCCCGGGAGGGAGCATTTGCGCATCCCACCGTGGTTGGGTACGCGAGAACGAAATCTCATCCCTACGGAGGATATGACCGGCGCGGGAGGGGTGATCAAGGCTGCGACAGAGGCACGGACGCGCGCCCCCTGCAGTACCTGATGGCCCATCAGTATTGAACCTTGCGCCTCCGGCGGCTACCTTCCGCGGCACCACTCAGGACTCGCCTGACCCCACGCACACTCGGACCCGTCCGGTTCCGAATCGAACCGGACCGGACCGGACGCTTCCCGGTCAGGCCCAGTCACCGACCGGACGGCCTCCCGGGCCGTCACCAAGGGGTGCCCGCATGGCCGATGTCACCGCCCAGGCACGCATAGAAGCACCGGCGGAGAAGATATGGGACCGCCTGACCGATTTCGACGGCTACGACCAGTGGAATGCCACCCACACCAGCTTCCCCGAAGGGGGTCCGGCGACGCTGGAGCCAGGGGTCAGCTACGCCGAGAACATGAAGCTCATGGGCTTTCCGGCCGAGGTGACCTGGACGGTACGGGCCGCGGAGCCCGCCCGCCTGCTCGACATTCAGGGCAAGGGCCCGATGGGCGTAACCCTCGGTATGCGGTATGCGCTCGTACCGGAGAGTGAGGCGACGGCCGGGGCGCGGGCCGGCACCACGACCGTACGGATCGACGGCTCGTTCACCGGCGCGGCCGTGTCGCTGATGGCCGGCAAGCTCAAGGACTCGGCGACGTCCGCACTCCAGGAGTCGCTCAGCAAACTCGCGCGACTGGTCACCTGATCACGAAAGCCGTGGCCGGCCTGTACACCGGCCGGCCACGGCTTCGCGCCCTCTTGCCTCGCCTTGGCGCCTTCCCGCCTCCCCTGTTCCCCGCGCTTCGAGCTTCGCGCTTCGAGCTTCGCGCTCGGGCACTCGCGGGCTTCGCTCACTCGTCCTCGGCGAGGATCAGGTAGAGCTCCTTCCGTGCTCGATTGACGACCGTGATCGCCTTCTCCCGCTGCTCGGGTGTCCCGGTCGCCCACACCTGCCGAAACGCTTCGACCAGGCCGCCGCCCGCCTTGCGGACCTCGTGCATCGCCTCCCAGTCCACGCCGCGGCCGGCTTCTTCCCAGGGGGCGTCCGAGCCGCTCTCCGCAGCCGTACGCCCCTCATCGGTGAGCTCGAACAGCTTCTTGCCGCCCTCGCTCCGGCTGGCGATCAGGCCCTCGTCCTCCAGGAGCTGAAGGGTCGGGTACACGGAGCCGGGACTCGGCTTCCACGTACCGCCGCTGCGCTCGGCGATCTCCTGGATCATCTCGTAACCGTGCATCGGACGGTCCTTGAGAAGCGCCAGGATCGAGGCGCGCACGTCACCACGCCGCGCCCGGCCGCGCGGGCCTCCCCGGCCCCGGCCGCCGCCGAACGGAGGCCCGCCGAAGGGCGGCCCGAACGGCCCGAAGGCGGCACGCCGCCCCTCGTACTCACCCCGGCCGCCGCCACCATGACGCCCGGCTCCCCAGTGTTCGTGTCCATGTGAACGCATTTTTACGTCACTCCCATCGTTGATCTGTCACGATGCTTCAACGATATATCGGAAGCGTTCGGTCGGCAAGGATCCGTTGGCAGGTTTTTGCCGGCGCGCCAGTGGCGGCGGGCCGGAACCCCTGGGAGTTCGGGGCGTGTTGGGCGTACGGTTCGGGAACTGGCTTGAGGGAAACAGTCCATTCGGTCCTCCAACCCAGGCCAATTTCCTGGAATTGGCCCTCGTTGGTGCCGATCTCCGGTGCTTAGGCTCGCGCCATGAGAATCCGAATCGTCGACGCGTTCACCGACCGCCCCTTCGCCGGCAACCCGGCGGGAGTCGTGCTGCTGGACGGCCCGTCCTTCCCCGACGAGTACTGGCTGCAGCAGGTGGCGGCCCAGGTGAACCTCTCCGAGACCGCGTTCGCGCTGCCGCTGCCGGACAGCGACGACGCCGACTGGGCGCTGCGCTGGCTCACTCCCGCCACCGAGGTCGACATGTGCGGCCACGCCACGCTCGCCACCGCGCACGTACTGCACTCCACCGGGACGGCCACCGGAACGGTCCGCTTCTCGACCCGCAGCGGCGTGCTGACCACCACGGCATCGGCCGACGGTTCCCTCACCATGGACTTCCCGACGGCGCCGCTCACCGCGGTACCCGTACCGCCGGGGCTGGCCGCCGCGCTCGGTACCGAGCCGGTCTCCACGTACGAGACCGGGCCGCAGGTGGGGGACCTGCTCGTGGAGGTGGCGGACGAGCGGACCGTACGCGAACTGTCTCCCGATCTCGCGGCGCTGACCCGGTTCGGCAGCCGGGGCGTGATCGCGACGGCGCGCGCCGAGGACCCGGACGGGGGCTACGACTTCGCCACGCGGTGCTTCTTCCGGGGCGTCGGCATCGACGAGGACCCCGTGACGGGGAGCGCGCACACCGCGCTCGCGCCCTTCTGGTCGCAGCGGCTGGGCCGCGACGAACTGACCGGCCTGCAGGGCTCCGCCCGTACCGGATTCGTGCGCACCGCACTGCGCGGCGACCGCACGCTGCTGACCGGCAGCGCGGTGACGGTCATCGACGGCGAACTGACGGAGGCGGCGCGGGCGGGGGCGTGGGCTGAGGGGTGAGGGGCAGGGATGGGGGTGGGGCAGCGGGAGGTAGGGGGCGGGGCGGGGCGGGGGGAATTTTTCTCGGCGGGCCTCTGGGGGGGGCTCCCCCCACCCCCACCCCACCTCCCCCAACCCCCTCACCCCGTAGGCAGCCACCCCACTCTCCCCGCCAGGAGGGCGTAGCCGGCGAACGCGATGATGTCGATGATGGCATGGGCGGCGACGAGGGGGGCGATTCGTCCACAGCGGCGGTAGATAAGTACGAAGAGTGCGCCCATCACCATGTTGCCGATGAAGCCGCCGATGCCCTGGTACAGGTGGTACGAGCCGCGGAGGACCGAGCTGGCCACGAGTGCGGCCATCGGTGACCATCCCAACTGGCCGAGGCGGCGCAGCAGGTAGCCGAGGACGATCACTTCTTCCAGTACGGCGTTCTGCAGCGCGGAGGCGATCAGCACCGGGAACTTCCACCACACGTCGGGCAGGGATTCCGGTACGACGGTGAGGTTGGCCCCGGCCGCCCTGGCCCCCAGGTAGAGCAGCAGACCGCTGCCCCCGATGCCGGCCGCCACCACGAGTCCCCACCCGAGGTCGAAGCCGGGGCGCCGGCGGTCGAACCCGAGGGCGCGCAGGCCGCCCGCGCGCTCTCTGAGCAGCAGGTGGGCGACGAGCAGTACGGGTACCAGCGCGGTGGCGATCCCGAAGAGCTGCCAGGCGAGATCCAGCCATGGGCGGCCGGGCGCCTGCGAGCTGTTGAGGTTCGCCGCCTGGTCCTTCAGGCCGCCGGGCTTGGTGAGTGATCCCGCGAAGCTGATGAGGGCGGACACCGCGCTGGCGCCGACGGAGAGCGCGAGGACGATCAGCGTCTCGCTTCTCAGTGTGCTGCGGGCGAGGCTGCCGGGCGGGTCCTCGTCGGGGAGAGATTCAGCCACGGGGTGCACTTCGGACTGCACGCCTGCCTCCAGTTCCGCGATAGCGCCGGTACGCCTCCACTGCCCCGCCAGGGTCTCAGGTCTCGAACAGCAGGTACGAAGATCGCGCGCGACAAGCCGAGTACGCGAGTACGGGCGCCATCCGCGTGGAGGAGATCACAGCTTGCCCGAAGGGCCGCAGGCCGCCAGCACGGGGGGGCCGCGCTCCGGACGGCCAGGGAGTGGGGGCGTACGGCCAGGCTCGTACGCCCCCTCCTCACCTCACACAGCCCTCACATACAGAGCTGCCCCTAAAGCCGCCATCCCCTACACAACCCCCTCCAACGGCCACTCATGCACCGGCTGTCCCTCATGCATCAGTTCGCTGTACCGCCGGGTCATCGCGGCCAGGGCTTCCTCGCGGTCCAGGCCGGTCTGCAGAGCACGGTGGAAGGCAGTGGCCTGCCAGGAGGCGCCGTTGACGCGGCGTCGGCAGCGGGCCTCGATGACGCCGAGGTAGTGGTCCCGGTCGGCCGGCGCCACGCCCCAGCCGTCCAGTCCGGCGGCGGCCATCGGCAGCAGTTCCTGGAGGACGAGGCGTACGGCGGGGATCTGGGCGATGCCACCGGAGCGACCGGGGCGCGGCCATTGGAGGGCGGCGTCGATGCCGTAGCGGCAGGCGGTGTCGAAGTTCTCGGCGGCGGCAGCGAACGGCAGCCGGGTCCAGATGGGCCGGGGTTCGTCGGCCAGGGCCCGCACGAGGCCGTAGTAGAAGGCGGCGTTGGCGATGACGTCGGTCACTGTGGGGCCGGCCGGCAGCACGCGGTTCTCGACGCGGAGGTGGGGGACGCCTTCGGTGACGGCGTAGACGGGGCGGTTCCAGCGGTAGACCGTGCCGTTGTGCAGGACGAGTTCGGAGAGCTCCGGCACGCCGCCCTTCTCCAGTACGGCGAGCGGGTCCTCCTCGCCGCACTTGGGCAGCAGCGGGGGGAAGTAGCGGACGTTCTCCTCGAAGAGGTCGTGCGCCGACTCCACCCAGCGCTCGCCGAACCAGGTGCGCGGGCGGACACCCTGGGTCTGGAGTTCGGGCGGGCGGGTGTCGGTGGACTGCTGGAAGACGGGGGGCCGGGACTCGCGCCACAGTTCGCGGCCGAAGAGGAAGGGCGAGTTGGCGCCGATGGCGACCTGGACGGCGGTCAGCGCCTGGGCGGCGTTCCATACGGGGGCGAAGCGCTCGGGGGTGACCTGGAGGTGCAGTTGTACGGAGGTGCAGGCGGCTTCGGGGGCGATGGAGGGTGAGGTGGCGGTGAGCCGCTCCACCCCTTCGATGTCGATCTCGAAGTCCTCGCCGCGTGCGGCCCGCATCTCGTTGTTGAGGAGTGTGTAGCGGTCGGCCTCGGAGAGGTTCGACGAGACCAGGTCCGCGGCGGTGAGCGTGGGCAGAATGCCGATCATCACGATACGGGCGGCGACCTCGCGGGCCTTGCGGTCGGCGTAGGCGAGGCCGGTGCGCAGTTCTTCGGCGAGCTGGTCCAGCACGCGCCCGGAGAGGCGGTGCGGCAGGATATTGACTTCAAGATTGAACTGGGCGAGCTCGGTCTGGAAATCCCGGCTGGCGATGCGCTCCAGCACCTCGGAGTTCATCATCCGGGGCATGCCGTCGGCGCTGGCAAGATTCAATTCTATCTCTAGGCCCATGAGGTTCTTCGGGCGGTCGAAGCGCTTCTCGTCCAGCAGCCTCGCCAAACTCTCCAGGCACTCGCTCAACCTTCTTCGATAACGCTGCCGGTCGTCGTGCTCAATTTCACCGGCCGTGACCTTCTCCCCCATCGAAGCGTCCCTCCTGGCGTGGCCGGCCCGCGGCTGCGGGCCCGTGCGGTCGATGATGCCCGGCAATCGGTTCGATAACGCCTCGGGGGGCCGGGTGCCCCCGATAGGCTGGGGAGGGCAAGCCGAATGGCACATTCCGAGGGCATACCGAGGGGGCCCGGGCCCCCTGCATTGGCCCTGTTCCAAAGCACGATGACATCAGGCCGACCGCGTCGCCGGGGTAATCCGAGGTCCGCGGACCGGCGGGGTGCATAATTGCATCGAAAACACCGTGGAGAACGGGCCGTAATACGACTTGCCAAAAATCTCCGTCAGCGGTAGCCGAAACAAGCACTGAACACCTGTCGTATAAACTTCGTGGACGAGGCAGAGAGTTGGCGCCCAGCTAGCGGGGCATTTCCGAGGCTGAGGCACAGCGGCTGACACCCCCGCCGGGCCATGGCCCCGGTCGGCCACGCTCTGCTCCCGTCTGCTGACAGCGCCGTCCGCACTTGCCCAGCACCACCGTGTCTCCCAAGTGAGAGGCGACCCACCATGCCGCTGCATGTACCCCCTGCTCCCGCTCCCGCCCTGCGCAGCGTCCTCACCGCCCTCGGTTCTCCTGCCGCCGTACGTGAGGCCCCGACCCCCGCCCTCCGTGTCCACCAAGGGCCCCTGCGTCCCGAACGCCCCCTGCCCGTCCATGTACTCGACGACGTCTCCCGTCGCGGCACCCCGCGTACCCGCCTGACCGGCTGGCGATTCCTCATCCGCGGCGGCGAGCATGCGCTGGCCACTGCGGACGCCATGCTCACGCCGGACGGCTGGGCGTTCTCGCACTTCGGCGAGGGTCCGTACGTGTCCGCGATCGAACGGGCGCTGCACCAGGCCGAATCCGTGCCCACGGCGTACCAGCCACGGCTGCTGTCCGTACCGGAGCTGTACATGCTCACGCTGTGGCTGCACGAGGACATCACGGCGGACGGTGCCGAAGGCTGCCCGGCGGCGGGGGACCTGCTGGTCCCACTCGCCCCGGCTCCTCCCGGCATCGCCGCCCACCGGCCGCACCGTGTCGCCGAGCTCCTGTCCCGCCTCACGCTCCGCCTCACGCCCGCGTCCCTGCTGGGCTCGCCGGCCTAGGGTCCCGGGACGCGGCGTCCCTCGAAGCGCCGTGTGCCGGGTGGGTACCGATTCGCCGGAGTGCGCCCCGCGGTTCTCCTCACCGCGGGGCGCACTGCTGTCCCGCGCTCCCCCGAACGCACCGTTCCGCCGGGTGACTAGCCCACAATGACCAGTCAGGACCACCCAGAGGTGCGGTACAAGAAGCGGCAACCGCCCGCACGGGTGATGCGTCTTCATCCAGTAAGTACTGCTGCTGCGAAATCCCTGCGGAATCACGCCCGTAGGGCAACACTGGGAGCGAACTACCGAACGGGGGGAGCGGCGATGAACCGTGCATCGAGCCGCAGGAAGACGTCCACCACCACACCGCAGCGAAAGACAGCATCCATGTGCCAGCACCAGCCACCGTGTCCGTCAGCAGAATCAGCCGACCGGGAGGCCGCCCATCTTGTGGCGCACCACCCGGAGCAGGGCTGGAGCCTGTTGTGCAACGGCGTCCTCCTCTTCGAGGACACCGGTGAGCTCCTGCCGGACGGGCAGGTCATCGACCCGCACCGGCCGATGGGCACCGGGCAGGTCGTCACCGCGGCCTGACGCGGTGAGCGGGAACGAGCAGGGCCCCCGGCGGAGATCGCCGAGGGCCCTTTGGTATGTCGGCGCCCGTCCCGAACGGCACGGGCGCCGGACGGCCGTCAGCCGTCGTAGTCCTCCAGCGGCGGGCAGGAGCACACGAGGTTGCGGTCGCCGAAGGCACCGTCGACGCGGCGCACCGGCGGCCAGTACTTCGCCGCGGCGTCCACGCCGGCCGGGTGCACGGCTTCCTCACGGGTGTACGGGTGGGTCCACTCGCCGGTGAGGGAGGCGGCGGTGTGCGGGGCGTTGCGCAGCGGGTTGTCTTCCTTGTCCCACTCCCCCGTGCCGACCTTCTCGACCTCCGCGCGGATGGCGATCATCGCGTCGCAGAAACGGTCCAGTTCGGCGAGGTCCTCGCTCTCGGTCGGCTCGATCATGAGCGTGCCGGCCACGGGGAAGGACATCGTCGGCGCGTGGAAGCCGTAGTCGATCAGGCGCTTGGCGACGTCGTCGATGCTGACGCCGGTGGCCTTGGTCAGCGGCCGTACGTCGATGATGCACTCGTGCGCGACCAGGCCGCCGGGGCCGGTGTAGAGCACGGGGTAGTGCGGCTCCAGGCGCTTGGCGATGTAGTTGGCGGACAGCACCGCGACCTGGGTGGCGTGCTTGAGGCCCTCGCCGCCCATGAGGCGGACGTACGCCCAGGAGATCGGCAGAATGCCGGCCGAGCCCCAGGGCGCCGCGGAGATCGGGCCGACGCCGGTCTCGGGTCCCGCGGTGGGCTGCAGCGGGTGGTTGGGGAGGTACGGCGCGAGGTGCGCGCGCACGCCGACCGGGCCGACGCCGGGGCCGCCGCCACCGTGCGGGATGCAGAAGGTCTTGTGCAGGTTCAGGTGCGAGACGTCGCCGCCGAACTTGCCCGGCTCGGCGACGCCGACCAGCGCGTTGAGGTTGGCGCCGTCGACGTAGACCTGGCCGCCCGCGTCGTGCACGGCCGCGCAGATCTGGGTGATGTGCTCCTCGAACACGCCGTGCGTGGACGGGTAGGTGACCATCAGGACGGCCAGCTCGTCACGGTACTGCTCGATCTTGGCGTGCAGGTCGTCGGTGTCGACCTCGCCGTCCTCGCCGGTCTTGACGACGACGACCTTCATGCCGGCCATCACGGCGCTGGCGGCGTTGGTGCCGTGCGCGGAGGACGGGATGAGGCAGACGGTGCGCTGCTCGTCACCGTTGGCGCGGTGGTACGCGCGCACCGCCAGCAGGCCCGCGAGCTCGCCCTGCGAACCGGCGTTGGGCTGGAGGGAGACCTTGTCGTAGCCGGTGACGACGGCGAGGCGCTCCTCCAGCTCCTGGATGAGGGTGAGGTAACCCTGCGCCTGGTCGACCGGCGCGAAGGGGTGCAGCTGACCGAACTGCGGCCAGGTCACCGGCTCCATCTCGGTGGTCGCGTTCAGCTTCATCGTGCAGGAGCCGAGCGGGATCATGCCGCGGTCCAGCGCGTAGTCGCGGTCGGCGAGGGTGCGCAGGTAGCGCAGCATCGCGGTCTCGGAGCGGTGCTGGTGGAAGACCGGGTGGGCGAGGTAGTCGTCGCCGCGCAGCAGGGACTCGGGCAGCGCGTCGGCGGCGGCCGCGTCCAGCTGCTCGATGTCGCCCTGGACGCCGAAGGCGCCGAGCACGGCGGTGAGCTGGGCGCGCCCGGTGGTCTCGTCGCAGGCGATGCCGACGAGGTCGGCGTCGACGTGGCGGAGGTTGACGCCGGCCTCGCGGGCGGCGGCGACGATCTCGGCGGCGCGGCCGGGGACCCGCGCGGTGAGGGTGTCGAAGTACGTGCCGTGCACGACGTCGATGCCGCCGGCGCGCAGGCCCTCGGCGAGGACGGCGGCGTAGCGGTGGGTGCGGCGGGCGATCGCGGCCAGGCCCTCGGGGCCGTGGTAGACGGCGTACATGCCGGCCATGACGGCGAGGAGGACCTGCGCGGTGCAGATGTTGCTGGTGGCCTTCTCGCGGCGGATGTGCTGCTCGCGGGTCTGCAGGGCCAGGCGGTACGCCTTGTTTCCGTCGGCGTCGACGGAGACGCCGACCAGGCGGCCGGGGAGGCTGCGGGCGAACTTCTCGCGGACGGCCATGAAGCCGGCGTGCGGGCCGCCGAAGCCCATCGGCACACCGAAGCGCTGCGTCGTGCCGACCGCGATGTCGGCGCCGAGCTCGCCGGGCGAGGTGAGGAGGGTCAGGGCCAGGAGGTCGGCGGCGACGGTCACGATCGCGCCAAGTTCGTGAGCCTGTTCGATGAGCGCGCGGGGGTCGCGGACCGCGCCGGACGCGCCGGGGTACTGCAGCAGGACGCCGAAGACGCCGCGCTCGGCGATCTCGGCGGGGATGCCGTCGCTCAGGTCGGCGACGACGACCTCGACGCCGGTGGGCTCGGCGCGGGTCTCTATGACGGCGACGGTCTGCGGCAGACAGTCGGCGTCGACGAGGAAGACGCCCTTCTTGACCTTGCCGACGCGACGGGAGAGCGCCATGGCCTCGGCGGCCGCGGTGCCCTCGTCGAGCAGCGAGGCGCCGGAGGTGGGCAGCCCGGTGAGGTCGGCGACCATGGTCTGGAAGTTCAGCAGGGCTTCGAGGCGGCCCTGCGAGATCTCCGGCTGGTACGGGGTGTACGCGGTGTACCAGGCCGGGTTCTCCATGACGTTGCGCAGGATGACCGGCGGCGTGAACGTGCCGTAGTAGCCCAGGCCGATCATGGAGGACAGCACGTGGTTGCGGTCGGCGAGCGCCCGCAGCTCGTCCAGGACCTCCGCTTCGGTACGGCCCTGGGGCAGGTCCAGCGCCTCGGCGCTCTTGATCACGTCAGGGACGGCGGCCGCGGTCAGTTCGTCCAGCGAGCCGAAGCCGATGTGCGCGAGCATTTTCGCCTGGGCCGCCTGGTCGGGGCCGATGTGGCGCTGCTCGAAGGGGGTGCCGCGCTCCAACTCGGTCAACGAGATGCGGTGAGTGGTCATCTGCGGGGGCCTCCTGGTCTCTGGGACCTACGAGGGCACCACGGCGCTGGTGCCCGGACGGCCTCCCCCTCTGTCATCTCAACCTGAGAGCTTCACCGGAACGCACGCGGCGTCCGGTTTTCACCGTCGGTGAGGAGGGGCTCCGGTACTGCACTGTCCGTGGCCCGCCCTGCTTTCCAGAGTGATCTCGTCCGCGCGGTACGTGTGCCTGAGAGATTCCGGGGAGGAGTTGCTCCTTCGGCGCCTCCGGCCCGGGGGTCGGAGAGCTCTCCCGCACGGGGTCATCGATCGCTGACCAGCCTACCAGCGCGACTGCTCGGCATCCCTCGAGTGGCCAGGGTGGGAAATGTGCCGTTTCGTAGGGTGCACAGGGCAGTTCCGGCAGGTAGGAGGAACCGTGCAGACCGATATCGATCCCCGCAGTCTGATCGGCCGCAAGGCGTTCGACCGGCACGGCACCAAGATCGGCACCATCGACGAGGTGTACCTGGACGACGCGACCGGCGAGCCGGAGTGGGCGGCGGTCCGCACGGGGCTCTTCAGCCGGGACGCGTTCGTGCCGCTGGAGCCGAGCCGGCTGGTCGACGAGGCGCTGCACGTGCCGTACGAGCGGAAGCTGATCAAGGACGCGCCGGACTTCGGGGTGGGCCGGCACCTCTCGCCCGAGCAGGAACTGCAGCTCTACCACCACTACCGGCTGGATATCTCCGCCACGGACGCGGAGCTCGCCGGGGAGGACGTCGCCGGCCGCCCGGCAGCCGGGTCCGCCGACCGGGACTTCGGCCGGATAGCGGGCTCGCCGGAGGACTGAGCGCCGGGCGGATCCACGGCTGTCGGTGCGTCCACGGCTGTCGGTGCGTCCACGGCTGTCGGTGCAGGAGGACCCGCGGCTGCCGGCGCGAGCGGATCCGAGGCTATGGGCGGATGTGCGCCGTCATCGGCCGCGGGCGGAGCGTCCGGCCCGCCGCCCACCAGGGGCAGCGCCTCCCCCGGCGTCAGCGCAGGGTCGTCCACCAGGAACGTCCGCACCCGTCCCGGCGCGGACCAGGGCTGCTCGAACCGTACGGTGACCCGCCCCAGGCCGCTTCCCTGGACCCATCCGGGGCCGTACTCGGCGTGGACCACGTCCAGGCCCGGCAGCCACTTCCTGGGCCGCTCAGCGGCCTCCTGGGCCTCTTCCGCCCCATCGGCCCCTGCCGTCCCGGCTGCCGCCCTGGCCTCCTCGACGAGCCGGGCCTCCTCGGCCGCCCGCTCCGTCGCCACCTGCGCGAAGAGGTCCTCCTGCGTGAAGTCGGCGAGGCCGGTCACCCCGACGCCGAGCAGCCGCACCCCGCCCGTCGTGTCGATCAGGTCCAGCAGCCGCCCCGCCGCCTCCCGCACCACCGCCGGGTCGTCCGTCGGCCCGCGCTGCGTCTCGGACCGGGTCAGCGTGGAGAAGTCGTAGTTGCGGACCTTCAGCACGACCGTACGGCCCGAGCGCCCGGCCGCGCGCAGCCGCTGCACGCACCGGTCCGCCAGCCGCATCACCTCGGCGCGGACTCTCGTACGGTCGGTGAGGTCCACCTCGAAGGTGTCCTCGACGGAGACCGATTTGGCGTCCCGCTCCGCGACCACGGGCCGGTCGTCCCGGCCGAGCGCCATCGCGTACAGCCCCGCGCCGTGCGCCCGCCCCAGCAGTCGCACCAGCTCCGCCTCGCCGGCCTCGGCGGTCTCCGCGACCGTGTGGATCCCCGCCTTGCGCAGCGCCTCGGCCGTGGCCGGGCCGACGCCCGGCAGCGTCCGCACGGTCATCGGCCCGAGCAGCTCGCGCTCGGTGCCCGGCTCGATCAGCACCAGGCCGTCCGGCTTGGCCTGCTCGGACGCGATCTTCGCGAGCATTTTCGCGCCCGCGAGCCCCACCGAGCCGGTCAGTCCCGTGACCGCCAGGATGTCGCGGCGCAGCCGCTCCCCCACCGCACGGGCCGACGCGGCGTCGTCGGCGACCCCGCCGGCCTCCAGATCCACGAACGCCTCGTCCAGGCTCAGCGGCTCCACCAGCGGCGACAGCTCGTGCAGCAGCGCCATCACCTTTTCGCTCACCTGGCGGTAGACGTGGAAGCGGGGCGTGAGGTAGGCGGCGTTGGGACAGAGGCGGCGGGCCTGGGCCGTGGGCATGGCCGAGCGGACGCCGAAGACGCGGGCCTCGTACGACGCAGTGGAGACGACGCCGCGCCCGCCGATGCCGCCCACCACCACGGGCTTCCCGCGCAGGCTGGGCTTGGCCGCCTGCTCGGCGGCCGCGAAGAACGCATCCATGTCCAGATGCAGGATCGTCGGCGCACGTCTCACGTCACTGATGGTGCCGTACGCCACTGACAATCGGCCTCGCGGCGGGCCGGGAGCGCTCCGGCGGGAGCCCCGCACCGGCTTCCGCGCGAGCTGTAGGACTGCTCATGACTGCTCTCGCGCCCCGCGTCGTACCGTGCGCCTGCACCGGCTCCGTACCGTGCGTCCGCCCCCGCGCCGTACCGCCAGGGCGCTCTAGACCGCGCGGTTCCTCCGCCGGGCCAGCTCGTCGTGGGGATTGTGGCCGATGAGGGTCTCCCCGGTGTCCACGCGCTCTCCGTGCAGCTGGGACAGTCCGGCCTCCACGTCCCGCCAGACCACGCCGACGGCGATGCCGAAGACGCCCTGGCCACCCTGGAGCAGATCGACGACCTCGTCGGGCGAGGTGCATTCGTACACCGTCGCGCCGTCGCTCATCAGCGTCATCTGCGCCAGATCGGACAGGTCGCGGGAGGCGAGGTGCTGCACGGCCGTGCGGATGTTCTGCAGCGAGACGCCGGTGTCCAGCAGCCGCTTGACGATCTTCAGGACGACGACGTCCCGGAAGCTGTAGAGCCGCTGGGTGCCCGAGCCGTAGGCCGGCCGCACGCTGGGCTCGACCAGTCCCGTACGCGCCCAGTAGTCCAGCTGCCGGTAAGTGATCCCCGCGGCGGCACATGCCGTCGGCCCTCGGTACCCGACCGTGTCGCTGCCCGGGCCGGCCGGCTTCCCGGCGGCCTGTGCCGGGGCACGATTCGCCGCGCCACTGTGAAGCGGCAATGCCCCTCCCGCCGCCGTACCGTCGCCGGTGATTGCCACGCCGACCTCCGTCCTTCACGTCCCGGACGGGACCTGCCTTATCGACGGTATGCAGTCACTCGGGGTGCGTCAACGATCGCCGCGCTCGCCACGCCGAGTGATAATCACCCTACGAGTGGTTTCACGTGACTTTATGCGGGGAATGTCTGGTGGGTTGTGCGCCGGGTGTGCGGCCGTGCGCCCCGCTCGCTCTCTGACGGCGCAGCGCCCCCTGCGGCCTTACTGGCTGTTGGTGCCGAAGTCCTCGGGCGAGATCTGGTCGAGGAACTCGCGGAACTTCTCCACCTCGTCCTCCTGCTCGTCCGGGATCGCGATGCCGGCATCGTCCAGCACCCCGTCGGTCCCGTAGATCGGCGTACCCGTGCGCAGCGCCAGCGCTATGGCGTCGGACGGGCGGGCGCTGACCTCCACGCCGCTGGCGAAAACCAGCTCGGCGTAGAAGACGCCTTCCCGCAGGTCCGTGATGCGCACCTGGGACAGCTCCTGACCCACCGCCTCCAGCACGTCCTTGAACAGGTCGTGCGTCAGCGGCCGGGCAGGGGCCATGCCCTGCTGGGCGAAGGCGATGGCGGTCGCCTCGCCCGGCCCGATCCAAATGGGCAGGTAGCGGTCGCCCCCCACCTCGCGCAGCAGCACGATCGGTTGGTTGGAAGGCATTTCCACCCGGACACCCACGACGTCGAGCTCGTTCACACAGCAACCCTAGGACGTGCCCGGCCGGTTTGGGTAGTCGGGCACCCCCTCGGCGGGGGTGACCGCACCCAAGGTCACGGCAGCCGGACGTGGAGGGCGGCCTGGACCAAGGCCGCATGAAGTCGTACGGAGAGCGTGGCCAGCTCCCTGGCCGTGGCCTCCGCATGGGCCCTGGTCTGCGGGTTGCGGTGCCGCTTCAGCGGCGCCACGACCTGCTCGATCAGGCCCGCCTCGCGCTCCGCCGCGGCCTTCACCGCCCGCAGATGACGCGCTTCCAGGCCGAAGCGGCCGAGCTCGGCGACGAGCTTGGCGACCGCGACGGCTTCGATGCCGTACCCGCCGTCGGACGCCGGGGCGAGCAGACCGTACGCCTCCCAGTCCGCGAGCTCGGACTCGTCCACCTCAGTGGCGGCCAGCAGCTCGTCGCGGCCGATCCGGGCGGCCGTCGGATGCTCACCGGACGGCTCCTGTACACCGTCCAGGAACTCCCTGGGCGCCGAGGCGGGCGCCGGGAGCTGCACGTCTTCACCCCGCGCCACGGCGTCCAGGTGCTCACGGATGACCTTCAGCGGCAGGTAGTGGTCGCGCTGCATCCGCAGCACGCCCGCCAGCCGCTCGACGTCCTCCGTGCTGAACTTGCGGTACCCGGACGGCGTACGCTGCGGCTCGACCAGGCCCTCCGACTCCAGGAATCGGATCTTGGAGATCGTGACCTCGGGGAATTCGTCGCGCAGCAGATTGAGCACCGTACCGATGCTCACCAGCTCGCCGCCCGCGGCGGCGGTGCCGGAGGAACCGACACCGCCGGACGGTGTGTGGTGCATGTGCCTTCCCTGGCCGGTCAGATGCCGACGCCCCGCTGGCTCGCGTAGAAGACCAGGCGGAACTTGCCGATCTGCACCTCGTCGCCGTTCGCCAGCGGAACGGAGTCGATCCGCTCGCGGTTGACGTAGGTGCCGTTCAAGCTGCCGACGTCGGCGACGGTGAAGCCGCCGTCCTGGCCGCGGCGGAACTCCACATGGCTGCGGGAGACCGTCACGTCGTCCAGAAAAATGTCACTCTGCGGATGGCGGCCCGCCGTGGTCAGGTCACCGTCCAGCAGGAAACGGCTGCCGGAATTGGGACCCCGGCGCACGACGAGGAGCGCGGAGCCGAGCGGCAGCGCGTCCACGGCGGCCTGGGCCTCGGGGGACAGCGAAGGCATCGGGGTCTGCCCCGTCGCCTCCGCGTCATACGCCTCGATACCCGAAATGGAGATGGTCGAGGTCGTCTCGGAGGGACGCTCGGCCTGCCCACCGGCGCGCAGCGGCGCGCCGCAGTTGGAGCAGAACCGGCTCGCCTCGGCATTGCGGTGCCCGCACCTCGTACAAACCGGCAAGGCGGACCCTCCACCCGTAGCGGCTGATGGTTCCTGGAAACCTATGGGGCCGGACGCGGCAGGGTCAACAGAACCGGGCTGCTGACCACCGGAAGTACCACCGGCCGGGCCGGCCACCTCGTCACGGAAGAGCGGACGCTCCTCATTGGCCGCCGGCTCACCTGACTGCCGTGGCGCGGCGTGCCGCGCAGAGGCGTTGCCGCCGTCCTTGCGGTCACTCTTGCCGAACAGCTTCGCAAAAAAACTCACGGGCGATTCCCCTTGAACGAAACAGACCCGCCCGTGGGGCAGGACGAACCCTCGATGCACACACCGGCCGATCCGGACATCCATTCAACGTCCGAGGCCTTCACACAGTTTCCACCACGCACCACTTGTGCGGTGCGCCGACCCCCGGCTACCTCATGCCCCGTCGCACGCCTCGCCATACGTTCCCGCCTCACTGCGACGACGACCGCGCGTAGTCGGGCCGTTCCGCCTTGCGCAAGGCGTTCACGACGATCTTGTCCTGACGGGTCACAGACACCGTGGCCTGCTCCTTCTCCAATGTCTGAACCACTCCGCCGGGGATGTTCAGGGCCGGCTCCAGATCCTCGGGCTTACCGATGACCTTGAAACGGAACGGCTGCACGACCCGCTTCCCGTCGATCTCCACGCCGCCCCGCACGTCCGAGACGTAGGTGTTCGCCACGACACGGACGTCGTTGACCTGAATGGCCTCCGCGCCGGCCGCGCGCAGCTCCTGGATCGTGTCCAGGAGCTTGTCGGCCTCGACGGAGTGCGACGGGTCGTCGATCGTGAGCGAGATGCCGGGCCCCTCGGCCGCCACCGTACCGGCCAGCACCCCGAGCTGCTGTTCTTTTTCCACCGTCTGCTTACGGGCCTCCTCGGCCTGGTCCGAGCTGTTCTCCAGCTCGGTCTTCTGACCTTCCAACCGCCGCTGCTCGTCCTCCAGGCGCTGCGAGCGGTCGTCGAGCTCGTCAAGGATGCGCACCAGGTCCTCCTGGCGCGCTCCGCGCAGCGCACTGCTGTCACTGGTGGAACGTACCTGAATAGCGAGCCCCAGCCCGAGAATGAACAGCAGTACCGCGGCAATCAATTGAGCCCGGTTCAGCCGCGGCGGCCACAGACCGGCTTTCAGCCGCTCCCGGCCGGTGAGCTGGGGCGCGCCTCCGGGATCCGGCCGCGCCGCGGACGGCTGACCGGACGCGGGAGCCGGCCCGGGCCCTACGGGGCCGCGCTGCTCCGCCCCCGAGGGCGCCGCGGCCGCGGGACGGCCGCCCTGAGGTGCTGCCGACGCACCACCGGGACGGCCCTGCTGCGGCCCCTGCGGAGGCCCGCCGGGGCCCTGCCGCTCGGGCGGCATGGGCAGCCGCCCACCGGGCCCTTGCGGACGCCCCCGTACGGGACCGCGCGCACCATGGGGGCCGGCCTGCCCGCCGCCCTGAGGGCGAGCCTGCGGCCCTCCTTGCGGGCGGCCCTGTACCGGGCGCGGCGGACGGCCCTGAGGGTCGGCCTGCCCCTGTACGGGGCGCGGCGGGCGCCCTTGGGCGGGGCCCTGGAGGGGGCCTTGCAGACGGCCGGGGCCGGGACGCTGCGGACGGCCTTCGCCGGGCCCCTCCTTCGGGGCCTGCGCGGCCGCCGCCTGATGGGCGTCCACCTCGTCCGACCTGCGCGTCACGGGCTTCTCGGGCGTCCCGGTACGCTCCCCCTCTTCGGGCTTACCGGACGTCTCGGGCGCCTTGGGCGTTTCGCGGCGCTCCGGGGCATCATCACCCTCCGGAGTACCGCGGTCTTCTGACGGCTCGCCATTTCCGAGTGTCACGGGACGTTTCTGCGCCGTACCGCCCTCAGCAGGCGTGGCCTCGTCGCGCCCGGCCGTCCGGCCGCTCTCGGGCGACTCGGCGCGCTCCTGCGCGTCCTCGCTCCCCGGCGTCTCGTCGCGCTCGTCATGCTCGTCATGCTCGTCGGATGCCATCGGTCTCACGCCCTGAACACGTGCCGGCGAATCGCGGCGGCGTTGGAGAAGATGCGGATGCCGAGCACCACGACCACACCGGTGGAGAGTTGGGCGCCGACACCCAGCTTGTCCCCGAGGAAGACGATGAGTGCGGCGACGACCACATTGGACAGGAAGGAGACGACAAAGACCTTGTCGTCGAAAATGCCGTCCAGCATCGCCCTCAGACCGCCGAACACGGCGTCCAGCGCCGCGACGACAGCGATCGGCAGGTAGGGCTCGACCACCGTCGGCACCACGGGGCGGACGACAAGTCCGACCACGACTCCCACGATGAGGCCCAGTACGGCGATCACGATGTGCCCTTCCCTGTGTCGGTGCCGCCCGGCTGCGCGGCACCGGTCTTCGGCTGTGCGGTACGTACGATCAAGCTCGGCGCGGGCGGCAGCGTGAGGTCGCCCTCGGTGGAAATCCTGGTGCGGACGCCGTAGTTCTGCTGCAGCACATGCAGGTACTGGCCGTCGGCGCTGTCCTGGAACGTGGTGCTCAGCCGCTGCCCGTCCCCCACCGCCAGCACCGTATACGGAGGCGCCAGCGGTTTGTTGTCGACCAGTATGGCGTCTCCCGCCGCCCTGATCGCCGAGAGGGACGTGAGGCGCTGCCCGTTGACGGAGATGGCCTCGGCGCCGGACGCCCACAGGCCGTTGACCACCCGCTGCATGTCCCGGTCGCGCACCCGCCCGGTGTCGGAGAAGCCGGTGCTCTCGCGGGGCCCGCCACTGCCGGTCTCCGCTTCCTTGGCGTCGTCCACGACCAGTTTCACGCCCGGCCCGGTGACCTGCGTGGAGCCGGACAGCAGCGCCAGTAGGTCGGCCCGTTCGCCGCCGCTCTTCTTGAGCGCCCTGCGCTGCATGTCGTCGACGTCCTCACGGAGCGAGTCGACGCGCTGCTGCAGCTGGTCGGCCTTGTCGGTGCCCTGGTCGATCCGGGCGATGAGCTCCTCGCGCTCCTTCGCCATGGTCGGTGCTGATATCCGCGCCTGGGCGGCGCCCACCGTGACGACCACAGCGGCCAGGACCAGCCCTGCCGCCAGGCCCAACTTGGCCCGCAGCGTACGGGGCAGGCCCCCCGCCGTCGCCGCCTTACGGGCCGCCGCCTCGGCGTACCCGTCATCGAGGCTGTGCTCCATGACATTGGTCAGCAGCGACATGGAGGCATCGGGGCGCGGAGCGTGTCCGGGGCTGCTCCGTTCGGGGTGCTGCTGCGACATGCCGCACATCGTCGCACGTCGGCGGCGCAGTCACCCAATGGCCCCACCGGCGCGCCGAATCGGGACACGCCGGTGGGGACTCGGGTCAGCGGCCCGCGCTGTCCACGACGGACGCCCACTCGTCGAGCAGCTGCTGCGCGGAGGCGTCGTCCGGGCCCTCCGCCCACAGGTGCGTCACCGCTTCGGCCGGGTCGGGCAGCACCAGCACCCACCGCCCGTCGGCCTCGACGACCCGCACGCCGTCCGTGGTGTCCACGGAGCGGTCGCCGGCCGCCTCCACCACATGCCGCATCACGAGACCCTTGACGGCCCAGGGGGTCGCCAGGTCGCGCTTGAGGACGTGGGCACGCGGGATGCGCGCGTCGATCTGGCTCAGCGTGAGCTGCGTACGGGCCACCAGGCCGATCAGCCGGACGAACGCGGCCGAGCCGTCGAAGACACTCGCGAACTCCGGGATGATGAAGCCACCTCGGCCGTCACCGCCGAAGATCGTGTCGTCCGCCCTGCCGACCCGGGTCAGGTCGTCGGGCGAAGTGGTCGTCCACTCCACCTGCGTACCGTGGTACGCCGCCACCTGCTCGGCGATACGGGTGGTGGTCACGGGCAGCGCCACCCGCCCGCTGCGCCGCTCGGCGGCCACCAGGTCCAGCATGACCAGCAGGGCGCGGTCGTCCTCGATGATCCGCCCCCGCTCGTCAACGAGGGACAGCCGCTCACCCACGGGGTCGAAGCGCACCCCGAAGGCCGCGCGCGCCGACGCGACGATCTCGCCCAGCCGTACGAGGCCCGACCGCCGCGCGTCCTCGGTCTCCGTGGGCCGCGACTCGTCGAGACCGGGGTTGATCGTCAGAGAGTCCACCCCGAGGCGGCCGAGCAGGCTGGGGAGCACCAGACCGGCGCTGCCGTTCGAGGCGTCCACGACGACCTTGAGGCCGGCCTCCGCGATCCCGGTCGTGTCCACGGACCGCAGCAGCGATCCGGTGTACGAGTCGAAGACGCTGGACGGGAAGTGCAGGTCACCAATCTCGCCGGGGAAGGCGCGACGGTACTCCTGGCGGGCGTACACCCGGTCCAGCTTGCGCTGACCGCCCTGCGAGAGATCCGCGCCCCGCTCGTCGAAGAACATGATGTCCACGGAGTCCGGCACGCCCGGCGTCGTACGCACCATGATTCCGCCGGCACTGCCCCTCGCGGTCTGCTGACGGGCCACCGGAAGCGGCACGTTCTCGAGGTCGCGTACATCGATGGCGCTCGCCTGCAGCGCGGAGATCACCGCACGCTTCAGCGCCCGGGCACCCCGTGAATGGTCCCGCGCCGTGGTGACCGAGGAACCCTTCTTCAAGGTCGTCGCGTATGCGCCCGCGAGCCGCACCGCCAGCTCGGGCGTGATTTCCACGTTCAGAATTCCGGAAACGCCGCGGGCGCCGAAAAGGTGCGCCTGGCCGCGGGACTCCCAGATCACCGACGTGTTGACGAACGCGCCCGCCTCGATCGTCTTGAACGGATAGACGCGGACGTTGCCCTGGACGATCGATTCCTCACCGATGAGGCACTCGTCGCCGATGACGGCGCCGTCCTCGATCCGGGCCGCCCGCATCACATCGGTGTTCTTTCCGATGACGCAGCCCCGGAGGTTGCACTGCTCCCCGATGTACACGTTGTCGTGCACCACGGCCTTGTGCAGGAACGCGCCGCTCTTCACCACGACATTCGAGCCGACGACGGTGTGCTCGCGCAGCTCTACGCCCGGCTCTACCTTCGCGTAGTCGCCGATGTAGAGCGGGCCGCGCAATACGGCGTCGGGGTGAACCTCGGCGCCCTCGGCCACCCACACACCCGGGGACATCTCGAAGCCGTCGATATCCACATCGACTTTTCCCTCGAGGACGTCGGCCTGGGCCTTCACATAACTCTCGTGTGTACCGACATCCTCCCAGTAGCCCTCGGCGACATAGCCGTAGATCGGCTTGCCCTCCTTCATGAGCTGCGGGAACACATCACCGGACCAGTCCACCGGAACGTCCGGCTCGACGTAGTCGAAGACCTCCGGCTCCATGACGTAGATGCCCGTGTTCACGGTGTCGGAGAAAACCTGGCCCCAGGTCGGCTTTTCCAGGAACCGCTCGACCTGACCGTCCTCGTCGACAATCGTGATACCAAACTCCAGCGGATTCGGCACCCGTGTCAGACAGACGGTGACGAGGGCGCCCTTCTCCTTGTGGAAACGGATCAGGTCGGTCAGGTCGAAGTCGGTGAGCGCATCGCCCGAGATCACCAGGAAGGCATCGTCCTTGAGCGCCTCCTCGGCGTTCTTGACGCTGCCGGCGGTGCCGAGCGGCTTTTCCTCATTGGCGTACGTGAGCTCCATGCCGAGCTCTTCGCCGTCGCCGAAATAGTTTTTTACCAGCGAGGCCAGGAATTGCACCGTCACTACGGTCTCGCTGAGGCCATGCCGTTTCAACAGCCGCAGCACGTGCTCCATGATCGGCCTGTTCACCACCGGAAGCAGCGGCTTGGGCATGCTCGAAGTCATGGGCCGAAGGCGCGTGCCTTCGCCGCCCGCCATCACAACGGCCTTCATGTCGGAAGCGTCCTCCTCGAAGAGACGACGATCTAGCCGACTTCACCCGCCCAGATGGCCCACTTCTCTCGCGTTGGGCACCCGGCCATCGCACGGCTGCCGGTTCGGCGAGCTCAGTCGGCCGCGGCGTCCGCCTTGATGATGCGACGGACCTGAACCACGTAGAGGATTCCTGCCCACCAGTAGAGCGTTGTACCCCATCCGGCGAACGCCCATCCGAAAATAGCAGCGAGTGTATGCAGCCAGCCACTTCCGTCACTGAGAAGCAGCAACGGGAACGCGTACATCAAGTTGAACGTGGCCGCCTTGCCCAGGAAGTTCACCTGAGGCGGTCCGTACCGGTACCGGCTGAGCCAGCCCACCGCGATCAGCAGCATCAGCTCTCGGGCCAGCAGCGCAATCGTGATCCACAGCGGCAGGATCTCCCGCCAGGTCAGACCGACCAGCGTGGACAGTATGTACAGCCGGTCGGCCGCCGGGTCGAGAATGCGCCCCAGGCTGCTGATCTGATTCCAGCGGCGCGCGAGCTTGCCGTCCAGATAGTCACTGACGCCGCTCAGAGCCAGCACCAGCAGCGCCCAACCATCAGCCTTGGGACCGCCGAATTCCGGCCACAGAATCAGCCACAGGAACACGGGTACGCCGACCAGGCGCGCCATGCTCAGAATGTTGGGGATGGTGAGGACGCGATCAGTCTGGATCCGCGTCTCCTGAACCTCCACCCGTGGGCCTCCTGTGGGGAACGTAGCGACGATGCCCCATGACTTTACCTGCCCGGTTCGTCCCCTTGTACCGCGGGCCCCGTATCGGCCGCGGTCAGGCCGGCGAGGAGGCCCCACCATGTCCGGAAACAAACGCCGGCCGACAGCCAGGCACACCCGAAAACAAAAAAGCTCCGGTCCCTGAACCAGAAGGTTCAGGGACCGGAGCTGAAAAATTGTTCGGCGGCGTCCTACTCTCCCACAGGGTCCCCCCTGCAGTACCATCGGCGCTGAAAGGCTTAGCTTCCGGGTTCGAAATGTAACCGGGCGTTTCCCTAACGCAATGACCACCGAAACACTATGAAGATAACAACTCCAGCCGGAAAGGCGAGTTCGTTACTTCAGAACAAACACAGTGGACGCGAGCAACTGAGGACAAGCCCTCGGCCTATTAGTACCAGTCAACTCCACCCGTTACCGGGCTTCCATATCTGGCCTATCAACCCAGTCGTCTACTGGGAGCCTTACCCTCTCAAGGAGGTGGGAGTACTCATCTCGAAGCAGGCTTCCCGCTTAGATGCTTTCAGCGGTTATCCCTCCCGAACGTAGCCAACCAGCCATGCCCTTGGCAGGACAACTGGCACACCAGAGGTTCGTCCGTCCCGGTCCTCTCGTACTAGGGACAGCCCTTCTCAATACTCCTACGCGCACAGCGGATAGGGACCGAACTGTCTCACGACGTTCTAAACCCAGCTCGCGTACCGCTTTAATGGGCGAACAGCCCAACCCTTGGGACCGACTCCAGCCCCAGGATGCGACGAGCCGACATCGAGGTGCCAAACCATCCCGTCGATATGGACTCTTGGGGAAGATCAGCCTGTTATCCCCGGGGTACCTTTTATCCGTTGAGCGACGGCGCTTCCACAAGCCACCGCCGGATCACTAGTCCCGACTTTCGTCCCTGCTCGACCCGTCAGTCTCACAGTCAAGCTCCCTTGTGCACTTACACTCAACACCTGATTGCCAACCAGGCTGAGGGAACCTTTGGGCGCCTCCGTTACCCTTTGGGAGGCAACCGCCCCAGTTAAACTACCCACCAGACACTGTCCCTGATCCGGATCACGGACCCAGGTTAGACATCCAGCACGACCAGAGTGGTATTTCAACAATGACTCCCCGACCACTGGCGTGATCGGTTCACAGTCTCCCACCTATCCTACACAAGCCGAACCGAACACCAATATCAAGCTATAGTAAAGGTCCCGGGGTCTTTCCGTCCTGCTGCGCGAAACGAGCATCTTTACTCGTAGTGCAATTTCACCGGGCCTATGGTTGAGACAGTCGAGAAGTCGTTACGCCATTCGTGCAGGTCGGAACTTACCCGACAAGGAATTTCGCTACCTTAGGATGGTTATAGTTACCACCGCCGTTTACTGGCGCTTAAGTTCTCAGCTTCGCCGACCCGAAGGTCGACTAACCGGTCCCCTTAACGTTCCAGCACCGGGCAGGCGTCAGTCCGTATACATCGCCTTACGGCTTCGCACGGACCTGTGTTTTTAGTAAACAGTCGCTTCTCGCTGGTCTCTGCGGCCACCACCAGCTCAGAGGGAAAACCTCATCACCAGCAATGGCCCCCCTTCTCCCGAAGTTACGGGGGCATTTTGCCGAGTTCCTTAACCATAGTTCACCCGAACGCCTCGGTATTCTCTACCTGACCACCTGAGTCGGTTTAGGGTACGGGCCGCCATGAAACTCGCTAGAGGCTTTTCTCGACAGCATAGGATCATCCACTTCACCACAATCGGCTCGGCATCAGGTCTCACCCT